>NZ_JADBUZ010000149.1:0-37680 GCF_020245305.1 Microcystis sp. M20BS1
AATCCTTATCTGGCAAGAGACTTAATTGATGAGTTCGCTCTAGATAAAAAACAATTGATAAAAGTTGGGGTAATGTCTGTTTCTATAAGGGTTTCATCTCTTATAACCCCCGTCCATTGCATAACACAAACCGAAGAACCATTTTTCGTTAACTCATGCTGATGATGTGTTTCTGATTTCAACGCATATTTGTAGAGTGAAACTTGCCAATCCCATGGGTTTCTGACTACAGCAAATGAAAAATACTCATTGAATTTCTCTGCTCCAAAACTCTCTTTTATTTCGGATGCCTTGACATGCGCAGGAAATGGATGAGGATCAAAGAAAGGAGAAGGAAAGCCCGCCTTTTTTATCAACCTATGAGCTGTCCACTGCCATGGACTTATTGCAAATGGTCGTAGCGCCGTTGTAATACTTGTGCCAGCATTCTTATAAATATGGACGAATATAAACTTGTATTCTCTCGATATCAGCATGCGTATTATTCTCCTCGTGCCTAACTACATATTATAGGTCAACTTTCTATATAACACTCTCCAGAGTAACGATATGAGTCAACTTTCTGTATATCACTCCATTTAGGCGCAATCGCAAGAAACTTTCTCTATATCACACCCAAAAGCGTGTTAGCCAGATTAGTTTACTGCAAACAATCTCTTTTAAGGAGACTTATCACAGAAGCTTTCTAGAATTCTAGCAAAGATTCTTAGAGCTGACTGCACTTTGTCACAAAACTTTACTATTATTTTGACACTCTTAATGATTGGAGAGGAAACAGCGATCGCCAAGTCTGGTCAATTTTTGTCCAACGCATTTTAGGAAATGACCTAAATAAGTAGCTAGAGATAATTAATTACACATATTTAACTACCTCTTGCCTATTCTAACCAAGAAATTAATTTTGATCACTACTTATTACTTAATTACTGTTTATTTTGTAATTTTATCACTAATTCGTGGAAAGGTTGCCAATCGTCTTTAGAGGTAATTGCTTCCCAAACCGATTCGATTAGCGGTCTAAGTAAAGCGGTTTTAGGATTATAATGCGTTAAAGTGTCGTCAATTTGAGACAAGGAATCTAGGGGTAATTGATTTAAGACCAAACTATATAACTCTCGCCAACGTTGCCAATCAGCTTTCGGTAAATCCATATTTTCAAGAATTAGAGAACTATTTTCTCGCCAACCGTAATTAAATTGTTCACTTAATTGATAGAAAAATTCGTGATAACCGAGGCCAGTTTCTTGGAGAACTTCCACAGTTTTGCTAACCAGTAAAGCAGATTCGGGAGTAAAAATATCCTCAAAACCTAACTTTTTAAGCATCATTTTTTGATAATAAAAATTGTAGTGCTGGTCATAGTTAGCCAAGGCCATATCTAACTCTAACAAGGAGACAACCATGGCCAGGGGAGATTGCAGTAACTCTAGATTTAAACGACAGATAAAAGGCTGATTACCGTAACTATAACGACCACCGTAGTCGAAATAGGCCGCCGTAAATTGGGGGTTATAGTAAGGAATAAAAGCGTAGGGACCATAATCAAAACTTTCCCCAGTAATTGACATATTATCGGTATTGAGAACCCCATGACAAAAACCTGCGGACATCCATTGGGCTGCTAATTTAGCGGTTCTTTCAATCAAAACATCGTAAAATTTTAAATGGCGATCGCTATCTTGGGGATCGATTTCAGGATAATAATAAATAATCACATGATCGAGGAGTCTTTTAATTAAATCGGCACGTTTAATATGAAATAAACGCTCAAAAGTCCCGAAACGAATATGAGAATTACTAACTCGAATCATCACCGAAGATCGCGTCGGGGAAGGTTCATCACCACGCCAGAGGGGTTCCCCCGTTTCCACCAAACTCAAACAGCGAGAGGTATTCACCCCTAAACTGCGTAAAGCTTCCCCGGCTAAGACTTCTCTAACTCCACCCTTGAGAGTTAACCTACCGTCCGCATGACGGGAATAGGGGGTCCGTCCCGATCCTTTCGTACCAAAATCGTATAATTTGCCATCAATACCCCTAACTTGACCGTAGAGAAAACCGCGACCATCTCCCAAAAAAGGATTATACTCGCCAAATTGATAACCGTGGTAACGCAGGGCTAAAAAGGGGGTAAGGGCTTGAAATTTACCAAAAGCCTCGATAAAATGCTCATCTAAGGTTAATTCTGGCTGAATTCCCACCAAAGGTAATAAAGCATCATTGCGAAAACGAAGGATATGACGGGGAAAATCCGCAGCCGCAACTTGATCGTAGTATTGGTCCCCCAAGTCCTGCATGGCGCTTTCGGAAGGGAGACTGAGAAAGGGATTGGTGAGATGGTCTGTCATAGTGGTGGTGTCGATCGAGCGTTGAGGCGATAAAGTGATAAAGATAGCCAAAAAATTTTCCTACTGAGACTATCAAACAGCGATGCCCGATTCTATTATGTATCAAGGGGACTATTTTCTTGTCCTTGAGGCCGATCAACCTGAACAATTCCAGACTCCCGACCAGTTACGCGATAAGTTAAAAGATTTAATCGCCGCAAAACCGGAGATTTGTCCTCGACAATTGGCAAAATTCTCTAGTTTTGAGGAAAAAGCTCTCTATCTGCGCGATAATTACTGCGAGTTAGACCTGGGTGAGGAGGGTTATCTACAATGGTATGTGGTCCGTTTGGAAAAATAAGGAAACCCATTATTAAGTAGTTAGGTGTTAAAAACTGTCAGACACTCCCTTTATCAAGTAGGGCTGTTTTATTCTCCCATCAGAATATCAAAAGTAAAAGCGATCACTGTCTTTGTAAGATGAGGAGTGACCGCACTTTCCACTCTCCTATTAAACAGGATTGAGAAGGACTAACTATTCTATCATCAGTCAGAGCGAGGTAAAATTATAGATTATGGAATCACCGATCGAACGTTTTCGACTATCTCAAACCGCCAAAGATAGCCTCATAAAATTAAAACGCTACACCAAAATTGACCAATGGAATATCCTCTGTCGTTGGGCTTTTTGTCGTTCCCTTGCTGAACCGAGTCTCCCCTCTCCCGTTCCCATTCCTGCCGATAGCAATGTAGAATTATCTTGGAAAGTATTCGGGGGAGAAATGGCCGATATTTTCTTAATTGCCCTCAAACAACGTTGTCATCAAGACGGATTAGGAACCGATAAAGAAACTCTAACTCAACAATTTCGCTTACATTTACATCGCGGTATCGGTTATCTTGCTGGGGATGCCAAGCTAAAAAAAATCGATA
Organism: Microcystis sp. M20BS1; assembly: GCF_020245305.1. Taxonomy (NCBI): domain Bacteria; kingdom Bacillati; phylum Cyanobacteriota; class Cyanophyceae; order Chroococcales; family Microcystaceae; genus Microcystis; species Microcystis sp. M20BS1. The sequence continues at coordinate 3,261 of NZ_JADBUZ010000149.1, forward strand.
ATTTAATCGAATTAGAGAGGGAAAATCTGAGAGAATCTTAATCAAGAACACTCTATCTTCCTCTCTGTGTTCTTTGTGCCTCTGTGGTTTATACTTAATCCTTCTGAGATAACCCGAAGGAAAACTGTCAGCCTGGTTATATTTAACCCAGAATGAGCGCATCTCAAACGCTATCGACAATTGGCCAATTTTGTGATAGTATTTAAAAAGGGGCGGCTATCGGGGAATGAGAAAAAATGGAAAACTTAATCAAGGAAGCACTAAGCCATCGAGCAATTAATCACCCGTATTTACTTGCTTTAGAAAAAGGAGAATTTCAACATATTGATGAAGTTCTGAAAGATTTTGCCAGTCAATATGGAGCTTATAGTGACTGGTTTTCCCGCTATTTAACAGCAGTAATATCAAAGCTAGAAAATCCCACTCATCGAAATCACCTGCTGGAGAACTTAGCTGAAGAAACCGGACATCTACAGGATGAATATCTGGAAGCAATCCGTAAATTAGGTATTAAAGACGAGTGGGTACAGGAAATTCCTCACCCACAGTTATTCAAGCGTTTTCAAGAAGCTATGGGAGTAGATAGCACGCAAAAGCCTTGTGTTGAAGTAGAAATCTGGCGTGAATCATTCTTATCGCTGCTCCAGAATGGAAGTCCACTCGAAGCTATTGGAGCCATAGGTTTAGGGACTGAATCTGTGGTTAAATTTATCTACAAACACATTATTGAAGCGATTAAAAACCATACATCATTATCCTTGGAGCAATATGTATTTTTTCCTTTACATACAGAAGTGGAGGATGAACACAGCTTAACTTTAGTTGAGATTGCTAGGGAATTAGCCAGCGAAAGCGAACAAGCTGTTCTGGAATTACGCAAAGGAATGTTAAAAGCCTTAAATCTACGTGCTGCTTACTGGGACAATATGTATGAACGTGCGTTGGCGCTGGATAAATCTTTGATATCATCAGACCAACTCAAGATTGTTACGCTTTTGACTAAAATGATTAAAGGCAAAAGGCTGTCTAATCAGGAACAGGAACTTTTATTGCATCAAATCAATGATGTGCGGATTGGATTGACGGAAGACTTATCTACTGTTCCAGGGGAAAAACTACTACCCGGATTGAGTTCACTTTTGCTATACGGGATGCAAAGGGAAAAGCACAGGGAAGAAGTTCTGAACTTGCTAGATTGGCTTGAAAATCCATCTGGTGAATGCCAATGCTCTCCAACAATATTAAGGCTTGCATCACAACTTTACCATGATTTTCAAACGCTGCGACTGGGAGCATTGACCGAAAAAATTAATGAACAAAAAAGCCTAACTCATGTCCAAGAAGGTAAAGAGCTTATTTCAACAATCAGGGCCAGCAACTTAGAGGCTTTGTACAACAATAAGGTTGATAAACTCAATATTGATTTTAACGTATTTCGCCTGCCATTTGCTCTAGAAGTTTTAGATGCACGCCTAGTTATAGTCAAGCCAGGAAAGGCGAATGAAATGCACAAACACGCACATGAAACCGTATTTGTATTTCTTCAGGGTCAAGGAAAAGTTATTGTTGATCAATACGAAAACGAAGTCGAACCGGGTACTTTTGCTGTTATTCCCCGTTGGTGTGTGCATCAATCTGTGAACTTAGGAGAAGAAGAGCTAATTTTTCTGGCGATAGCTGATTTCGGATTAACTGGCAAAAGTTTTATGGGTAATTACTTACACAGTGCTAGACTAAAACAAAATTAGTGCAAATTTTATCCCGTTAGATAGGTATGAAAGCAACACAAGAAACCAAAAAACTTTACGAAGAAAGCGCAGCAGACTGGAAACGAGTAGAACCGATTTTGCTTTCTGATTACTCTGCGCGTCCGTTTGTCATTGATTTATGTGAACCGATTGTCAACAAGAATATATTAGATCTAGGCTGTGGGGAAGGTTATGTAGGAAGAGAGTTAATTAACCGAGGCGCTCAATATGTTCATGGGATTGATATTTCATCGCAAATGATCGAGCAGGCCTTGATTCAAAAAAACGAGTATCAGATTACTAATGTTTCTTATGAAACTGGTGATATTCGTGATTTTGCGGTAACTGAGTCCGAACAATACGATTTAGTTCTGGCTATGTTCCTGTTCAACTACTTAAATGTTTCAGAAACTATTAGCACGATGCAGAAAGCCTACCAACTTTTAAAGTTGGGTGGATATTTCCTGTTCGCTGTCCCCCATCCCTCTTTACCTTTTCTGAAAAAAGATAAGTTTCCGTTTTATTTTAAACCGAAAGCTGGCTATTTTTCCGGACGCGATCAATTATTCTCCGGTGAGATTTGGCGTAGAGATAGAAAAGCCGTCGCCGTGCAATGTGTTCATAAAACTATGGAAGATTACTTCACATCTCTTCGTTTAGCAGCATTCACAAAAATGCCAGAAGTTTATGAACTAAAAATTAATCAGGAACATTTAGAACTAGACCCAGAATTTTTTACTCCGCTCATTGACCTTCCCCTTCACGTTGCCTTCAAGATTCAAAAATGATTATACCGATTTCTGATCCTAATATTTCATTACTGACTTGGAAAAAATTGCCTGATCCTTCTCAACTATTTTTTCATGTACCAGAATCATTAGTCTCAGATTTACTAAAAACAAGCAATCAGAGATGGCTTGACAAACCCAACGAAATAGGACGGCAAACAGTTAATAAAAATCTTGACTTTTTCCTGCCGTTTCGTGAGAAATTGCTCCAGGAACCAGGCATAATTATTTTCCGATTAGAACCGGAATTAACAGAAATAGAAATGCGGTTAATTTATGCTTTTATTTCTCGCATTTTTGGACTGCTAAACCACCGCTATGGCTATTTTTTTGATGTAATCGATCGAGGAATGGATTACACTAAAGAAGCTATACCCGTTTCGATGACGAATGCAGAAACTGGCTATCATACCGATAGTACAGCCAAAAACTACTTCCCTGATATTGTTGGCTTACTGTGTCTTGCTGCCGCGGATGAGGGAGGAGATTCCCTGGTAGTAAACGCCGCCAATTTGTATCAATATTTCTGGCAAAACCATACAGACCTAGTTCCCTGTCTCTACGAACCTTTGGCGCGGGATGTGATTACCCCTGGAGAGATTAATTCTCAAGAAGCTATTCAAAATAATAATTTCCCCTTATTCTCAACAGATTCTCGGGGTCTGGTTTTTCGTTATATGCGGTACTGGATTGAAGTTGCTTACTCCAAACTAGAAATAGCGCAACCGGAAGCTATCACAAAAACACTTGACATCATCGACAACTTTTTTTCAGAACCGGAAAATACAGTCCGCTTCAAAATGAAAAAAGGTGATATATTTTACGTTAATAATCGCTTTTTATGCCACAATAGAACCGCTTTTAAAAATTCAGGAAAACCTCGACAAATGGTGCGTAGTTGGATTAACCTTTAAACAAAATACGTCCCAGCGAGAAAGTGCATCTGTCAAGGTACAGAGTACGATGACAGATGCCTCCTTGTCACCCCTTCAGGGGTTCAAACTCACCTTAAAAAACTTTTGGTCGGCCTAAAGTAGTGATATAGATAACTGCTTCATCGGAGGGAATTCCTAACACTTCATTAACTTGATCATCAAAAAAACCACCGATACCACTAACCCCTAACCCCAGATGAATAGCCGCTAAATTTAATCTCTGTCCCAAATGACCCGCATCTGCATGAAGATAACGATAGACTCGATCGCCATATTTAGCCACTGCTTTTGACAGATCCGCCGTATGAAAAACCACAGCGGCCGCATCTCGTCCCAAATCCTGACCTAAACAGAGATAATGTAACTCTTGCCGGAAATTTTTAAAGCGAATTTGCCGCAATTCTTGGGCTTTAGGAGCATAATAATAACAGCCTTCCTCTAATCCGGTTACTGCCGAAACAGCGATAAAAGTTTCCAATAAATCCAGAGCAAAATAATCGGGATTGGGATCGAGATTTTGGTCGGCATAATCTTGGGGTTGATAGGTAAAATGCAGCAGCGCTCGCAATTCGTCTAAACTGAGACTAGCACCACTATAAGCGCGGGTAGATCTGCGTTTAAGCATCGTACTTTCCAGATCGATTAAATCTTCCCCCCAATTGACGGGACGGGATGTCACCGAAACTTTTAGACAAAAAGGAAAATTATATTTATCTTCCCAATTAGACGGGGTAATATTTGCTTCTATCTTCTCATCTGTGGCTATGATAGTGGCTTGGTGTAGAGAGTTTAATAATTCCCCCTCGGCAATTTTGGGATAAAGAGTCGTGGTTGTCGAAGGGAGTGCCGTGGTACTAGGGGGGAGATTTTGCCGGATATTGAGCAGATCTGCCAAAGGAATCACCGTCATGACACTTTCTTTCTCGGAATCAAGATAAAGCAATTCATTCATCTGACTATCGTTAAAACCACCGATTAAATGAGCGCGATAGTCATTAATCGAGGCTGATAGCTCAATATTGCCCAATAAATGCCCTGTATCGAGGAAAATACGCCGATAGGCTCGATCCTCGTAGCGCCAAGCGGATCGATAAAAAATGGCACTGGTAACTAAAGCGATATCGGTATTTTCTAAAACAGGATTCCAGAAACAAGCAGATTGTAGGTTCGTCCAGACATCACTTTCCCAGAATAAAAGCAGCGAGTGACTTTGACCTTGATAACTGTAGAGACCGGCGGGTAAAAATTCCGTGCCACGGGAGATCAGATAGACCTCGGCGGGGTATAATCCACCAGCAGAGGGTGCAGAACGCAGGTACAAGGGACTACCCATAGTGGCGATTTTGGCAGTTAAACCATAGCTACAGCCCAAAATTCGCGATATACGTCGCCAAAAGTCTCCTTTTTGGGGAACTATTTGACGGGAGAGGTAGGGTTTGAGATCGAAAGTCTGACCGATTTTGTATTCTTTGAAGGGATAGGGTTGTTGACTCCAATCAAGACCTTTACTTTTTGAGGCGATCGTCTGGGGGTCGTATTTGGTACGCTCGTGGTAGTATTGGGCGATCGAGATTGGCTGATCTGGCATGATAAAGATAGGCTGTCTAAGCTTTACTTTTTAGTTTAATATCGATGACCCCCAAAAAATCAACCAGCCAGAGAGTCGATCGGCTAAAAGTAAAGATAATCACCAATTTCACCCACATAAAATCTATGGAAATTATCGCTGTTTTACTGGGAGTTTTCGGTTTAGGGACAGGTGCGGGTTTATTAGTCATCCGTAACTATTACCACATCTGTCAACCGAGTGAAGTTTTAATTTTTGCCGGTAGTCGTCGTCCCACGGCCACGGGCAAAACCATCGGTTATCGTTTGGTAAAAGGGGGCAGCAGTATTCGTTTACCGATGCTAGAACAAGTGTATCGAATGGACTTGACCAACATGATCATCGATCTCAGGGTGGTTAATGCCTATTCTAAGGGCGGTGTGCCGTTGATCGTCACCGGGGTGGCGAATATTAAAATCGCTGGGGAGGAACCGATTATTCATAATGCGATCGAGCGTTTATTGGGCAAGAAACGCAAGGAAATCGAACAACTGGCTAAAGAAACCCTCGAGGGCAATTTGCGCGGTGTCCTGGCGAATTTAACCCCAGAACAAGCAAACTCCGATCAGATTGCTTTCGCTAAAAGTCTCCTAGAAGAAGCGGAACAGGATCTGGAAAAATTGGGTTTAGTTTTGGATAGTTTGCAGATCCAGAATATTTCCGATGAGGTGCGTTATCTGGATTCGATCGGACGGAAGCAAAAAGCCGAATTACAGAGAGATGCCCGGATAGCCGAAGCAAAAGCCCGAAAAACATCGATTATCAAGAATTCCGAGAATCTACGCCTAACCGCTTTGCGTCGTATCCAAAAAGATTTAGAAATAGCCAAAGCTGACGCAGAAAAACGGGTGCGCGACACTCAAACTAAGCGCGGCGCCATGATTGCCGAGGTAGAATCGGTGGTTATGTCCGATTTAGCTAAAGTACAGGCAGAAGTGGCGGTACAAACTGCCCGAATTAAGCAGGTGAAACAGCAATTACAAGCAGATGTGATCGCCCCCGCTGCAGCGGAATGTCAACAAGCGATCGCAAAAGCCCGGGGGGAAGCGGCCAAAATTATCGAACAGGGGAAAGCGCAAGCGGAAGGAACCAAAAAACTGGCGGCATCTTGGCAAGGAGCGGGAAATAACGCTAAAAACATCTTTTTATACCAAAAATTGGAGTTATTGCTTAAATTAATGGTCGCTAGTGTCCCAGAAGTGCAGGTGCAAACGGTGACGGTAGTGGACGGAGGTGATGGTAATCTTGTCCCGAAAATGACTGCCTTTGCCGAACAATTGCGTCAAGCTACCGGAGTAGATCTGGTACAAATGGCTAATCGCATAGCACAAACCGAGCCATCTGTCAAGGGTAAAGAGACAAATTTTGATTTTAAACAATTGCCCTCTTGAATCAGTTATCAGTTATCAGGAGACAGGAGACTCCGAGACAGGAGACTCCGAGACAGGATTCAATAGATTATTTTATTTATTCTCCCCATCACCCCATCACCCCACACCCCACACCCCACACCCCACACCCCACACCCCACACACCTTTAGCTAATAGCTGCAAACCAGAGATTGTCCACTAGAATGTTAATCAAGTTTGGAGACCACCACCATGGATGACTTAATTAATGATCCCTCCCCTTCTCCCCAAGACCTAGAAATGACGCGGACTCCCCCCTGGGGAACAGTGACGGTATTGGAGGAAGGTTCCCGGTATCGCATCAATCGCATTGTCATTAAACCCGGCCATCACATGAGTACCCAAATGCACTACCATCGCAGTGAACACTGGATTGTCGTCTCCGGTACAGCGCGGGTAATCTGTGATGAAAAAGAAACTCTCCTCAAACAAAAAGAATCTACATACGTTCCCATGAATACCCGTCATCGGGTGGAAAACCCCGGTTCTATTCCTCTGGTGATGATTGAGGTGCAAAATGGCGAATATTTAGGAGATGATGATATTCACCGTTTTGATGATGCAGAATAGGACAGTTTTCTTCCGTATATACTTTAGTTATTTGCCAAAATCTCGATCGTGGATGAAAAAATTATCCTAGTTACAGGGGCTGCCCGTTCTGGGAAAAGTGAATGGGCCGAATATTTAGCCAAAATCAGCCAAAAACCCGTTATTTATATCGCCACCTCCTCGGTGGATGAAAAAGATCAAGAATGGTGCGATCGCATTGAAAGACACCGGCAGCGACGTTCCCCCCAATGGCAAACCCAAGAAATTCCCCGACAATTGAGCGAAACTATTGATAATAGCCCATTTACTCACTGTTTATTGATCGATTCCCTCGGTACTTGGGTAGCCAATTGTTTAGAAATGTCGGCAGCTGAATGGTTAGAAATCAGCGATCGATTCTTGTATTCCCTCAAAAATGCGGCGGTTGATGTTATTCTGGTGGCGGAAGAAACCGGTTGGGGTGTGGTTCCCGCTTATCCCCTCGGTCGTCTGTTTCGCGATCGTTTAGGCGATCTCTGTCGTAGAATTGGCACAATAGCAGACGCGGTTTATCTAGTTACCGGCGGCCATGCTCTTAATTTAAGTCAATTGGGTCAGTCTTTGTCGATAATTGGGCAATAGAGAAGTTGAGCAACGATTATCAGCGTCAAGTAATTGATTTTTATGCCCTTCGTCACGATTACGATAACGATTTTACGCAAGCTCGCGCCCTTAAATTAGTAAATTATCTCTATTTACAAAAAAGCCAATCTGTGCTAGACGTGGGAACGGGATTTATAGCGGTCGCAATTGCCCCAAAAGTAAAAAGTGTCATCGGGGTTGATTTCACGCCGGAAATGATTGCCAGAGCCGAAAAAAAGCTAGAAGCATTAAATATCGAGAATATTGACCTAATTAACGCTGATATAGCTGCCATTGACTTTGCCGAGTCTAGTTTCGATCTGATTACCTGTTCTCTGGCGATTGCACTTTTCCCCGATATCCCGCAAGTGCTGGCAAAATGGTATCAATGGTTAAAAAAAGGCGGTTTGATCGCCTATCGGCTGCCGAAATTGCGACTCTAGTGAACAATTATCGCCGAGAAATCGAGAAAAATGCCACCGATCAGGGGGTATGGCAAGATGCAACCACCTTTTTTATCACTGCTAGTAAAAGTTAGAAAAAGATCATGAGTCAAGTTAAAACCATCTCTGGACGAGCTTTACCCTTGCGAGGCAACGATATTGACACCGATCGCATTATTCCGGCTCGTTTTTTGCGTTGTATCACCTTTGAAGGTTTAGGCGAACAAGTGTTCGCCGATGATCGATCCGCTTTACAGGGGAGTCATCCTTTCGATCTACCCCAGTACCAAGGGGCGAAAATTCTGGTAGTCAATGGTAATTTTGGTTGTGGCTCTTCTCGGGAACACGCACCGCAAGCGATTTTACGTTGGGGAATTCAAGCAATTATCGGGGAAAGTTTCGCCGAAATATTTTTTGGCAATTGTATCGCTAATGGGGTTCCCTGTGTCACTGCTGAGGCAAAAACCATCACCCATTTACAGGATTTAATTGCCGCTAATCCCGAAATTCCCGTCGATCTTTCCTTGACAACCATGACAGTGGAATGGGGGGATTTTGTCGCTACCGTGTCTATGAATGAAGGTTCCCGACAGATGTTAATAGAAGGGGGTTGGGATACCTGCAGACAGCTGTTACAAAATCTCGATCTGATTCAATCTACCGCGCAAAAGTTACCCTATTTAAGTTTCGTCTAGGGAAACAATCTAGGCTGAGGGTGCGTTAGCAATAGATTAACGTACCCCGGCAGGGATTTTGTTGGAAATGCAGCAGCTGTAAATATTAAAAAATCTGCCCTATGACTAATCCTGATAATAATCTCCAAAATATCCAAGAACCGATTTTAAACGCTCCCGAAGATGTGCGAAAAATCATCGATCGCGTTTTAAAATTGGAAAGAGATAAGTTATACCAGCGCAATCCTCGCAATATCAATGATGATGTTTTAACAATTATTAAAGAAGTAATTCAATAATCAGTTATCAGTTATCAGTTATCGGTTTACTGAAAAAACTTCCCCATCATCCCCTCCATATAAATATGAAACTACTATCAATAAAGTTATGTAATTTTCGACAATTTTATGGTAAGACTCCTGAGATACATTTAGCGGCGAGTTCTCGCAATACGACGGTAATTTATGGCAATAATGGGGCAGGAAAAACAACAATTTTAAATGCTTGTACCTGGGTTCTTTATGAAAAATTTACAGCAGCTTTTGCCGAACCAGAGTTATTAGTTAATAAACGGGCAATTACCGAAGTAACAACGGGAACCTCCATAGAATGTTCCGCGGAAGTAAACTTTGAACATGAAAATAAACGCTATCAGGTAAAACGAAAATTTTTCGCCTACCAAGATGTAAATAGTAAGATTAAATACGGTTCAAATAGTTTATATATGCTCTACGCTGGTGATGATGGTAATTGGTACACACCCAATCAACCAGCGGAGGATATTATTAATCAAATTTTACCCGAAAGTTTACACCGTTATTTCTTTTTTGATGGGGAATATATCGATCATCAATTTCGTAGTAGTAGCCAAGGTAAAATCGCCGAAGATACAAAGGAATTATTGGGAGTTAAAGTATTAGATCGAGCGATCGAGCATTTAAAAAAAGCTAAGAAATCTTTACAAGATGAGCTTAAAGATTTAGGGGAATCGGATTTAAAAAAGTTATTAAAACAGGAAAGTAAAATTGAGCAGGATTTCGAGAAATTAAAACAGCGTCAGCAGGATATTATTAGCCAGTTATCCCAGCAAGAAGAATTAAAAAAAGCCGTGACTAATCGCTTACTAGAGTTAAGTGGTGCCGAGGAATTAAAACAGTTAAAAGAAAAATTAGAACAACAGGAAAGAAATCTGCGGCAAGATTTAGTCAGAACTAAGGATAAGTTAAAGAAATTAATTTCTCAGCAAGCTTATCAAGTCTTTTTAAAAGAAATTAATCAAAATTTTCAGCAATTAATCGATCGCCTACGACAACAAGGGGAATTACCCAGTGGTATCAAACAGCAATTTGTCCAACAATTATTAGAGGGAAAAAAATGTATTTGTGGTCAGGAATTACAGGAAAATAGCCAAGCTTATTTACAGGTACAAGATTGGATGAATAAAGCAGGAATGGCCGATGTAGAAGAAGCAGCCATTCGCTTATCTTCCACAGTCAAAGAAATGGATAAAAAAGTCTTAGATTTTTGGCAAGAAGTGGATAATTATCAAGCTAATATTCACCAGTGGCGCTTAGAATTATCTTTAGTAGAATCAGAATTAGATGAAGTGCGGGATAAATTTCGCCATTATCCCGATGAAGATATTAAAAATCTGCAATCTCGCTTAGATGCGATCGAGGATTCCCTAAAAGATTTACGCTTGGAACAGGGCAGCAATAAAAATCAACTAGATATCTATGAAAAAGAGTTAGAATCCCTGCAAAAGCAGGTACAAAAACAGCAACAAAAAGAGGAAAAATCTAATTTAGGACAACGACGTATTTTAGCGACTCAAGAGGCAATTAATCGCATTAGTGAGGTAAGACAGAGATTAGAAAATCAGTTTCGTTTGTCCTTAGAAAAACGGGTACAGGAAATCTTTAGCTCAATTTCTTTTACTCCCTATATTCCCCGTATTAGTCCCGATTACGAGGTAAGACTATTAGAAAATACCACAGGATTCGCAATTCCCGTGGCAGCTTCTACCGGAGAAAATCAGATTCTTAGTTTATCTTTTATCGGGGGAATTATCGATCGAGTGCGAGAATGGAGTCAGAAAAATACTTTGATGGGAATTGATAGCAGCACTTTTCCTCTGGTGATGGATTCCCCTTTTGGTAGTCTTGATCATATCTATCGTCGGCAAGTCGCGATCGCTATTCCTAAATTAGCCAATCAGTTAGTTGTTTTAGTGACAAAAACTCAATGGAGAGGAGAAGTAGAAACCGAGATTTCTCCCTATATCGGTAAAGAATATGTGTTAGTGTATAATTCTCCGAAAGCAGATTGTCAAGAGGACTTAATTAATCTTCATGGTGTTGATTATTCTCTAGTGAAACGCAGTCCTAATAATTTTGAATATACGGAAATTATCGAAGTTAATCGATTTTCCTCCTGACTACTAAATTCTGTTGTTATAACTAAATTTTAACTTCTAATAAAACGATCAATTGCTGTGTTCATTACCCCAACGCGACTGGATAATTCCACAAGTTCCGTGGTAACAATATTATAATCCCCTAAATATTTCTGGAGATTAGTTCCCTCTTTTTGATGGCCAATTTCCACTAACCTTTCCTCTCGCAATTCTTGCAAATGATCGAGGATATTTTCTAAAGTATCTTCGAGGGGAGGTAAGGGAAAAGGAGGATTATTTGCTTGCAAAGCTTGGGTTAATTGCGTCAAAGCTTGGGTTATTTGTTGCGTGAACAGACTTAGATTAGGATGGGGAGGACTACCGCGATATTGTTCCAATTCCGTCAATAAAACTGTCACCCCGCGACCAAAACGAGGAATATAATTACTTAAAGTGATTGCCGGTTCCATTTGTGGAAAGGGTGTGCTAGGATCATCAATTAATCGTTGTAAGGCCGTTTGCATAGTTGTATTTGCTCGTCGAGCTTTATTGCGATAGGAAGATAAAATTGCAGTTTGATAGGATGATTCTCCCAAATAAACTGCCATAACTGACTGAAAAAATATTTGATTAGCTTCTAATGCTTTAATGGCAGCGAGGGAAAAACGTTCATCTTCATTAACCCGTAAAAAACCGAAGGAAAGTACAAAGGCTAAAGCACTACCGATTAAAGTATAAACTATTCTGATATACTCTAAATTAATACCGTCATTGCTGGCATCCAGACGACTGATGATTAAAGCAAAAATTGTGATAAAAAATACGGCCAAACTATAGTGAAATCGCACCAAAGCTAAAGCGATCGCTATAGAAATCACCCCAATAATTTCTAACCAGATCGAATTATCTATAATTGGCAACAATGCCAAAACAAACAACGAGCCTAAAATCGTGCCAAACACCCGATTAAAAAAGCGTTGAAAAGTCAAGCTAAAATCTGGTTTTAACACAATAACTAAGGTTAAACCAATCCAAAAACTATGGGTAATTCCTAGCTTATTGTAAATCAAAACTCCTAGCGCACTTCCCAAACCTAAGCGTAAACCATGGCGAAATAGGGGCGATTCTAGATTAAAATTAGATTTTAATGGTTCCCACCAAGCTTTTTCTTGACCGTACTCTTTTTCTATCCCTTCAAAGTTCCGCTGCCAGGGATTTTTTTTATCTGGAAATTCCTCGCTTTGCCGCAAATGTTGCGCTGTTTCACTGGCTATTTTTAGCTGTTTAAATAATTTTTTTAAACGATTATTTAATTGGGAAATTGCCACATAACTGCTATAATCATCCTGGGCATTTTCTAAAACTTTAGCTTGCAGGTTTTTTTGCTGCTCGATCGCCTTGAGTAATAGCTGCAAGCGCTCACAATCCGGTCGTTTATTTCTACCCAAAATTAACCCGGCAATATCTTCGCTAATTTCCGCCACTTGCACGAGAATATCTTCTAATAAAATACCCACCGTGGTCAGTTGTGGCAAGGGATGAAGATGAAGCAATTCTCGCAGCGCAATCAAGCTGGTATTAATGCGATCGCTATCTTCAATCAAGACGATTAACAATTCCCGCAGCTCATTCTTTCCCCAACGTCCCCGACGCGTCAAGGTGACAGTTTTCCGCGAACGGAGCAACAGCTGGCGAATTTGGTCAAAATATGGCTCCTCATGAGCATTAGAACGAGAGTGTAAAGGCAAAGAACGGAGATAGGTGGCGATACCCTGAAAATTTTCCGCCGTTACCTGACGTAAAGGCTGATTAGGGCGAAAAGGCCAGATAAACAGGGCTAAAAAAATTGTCCATCCCCCTCCCAACACAGCGATTCCGGCCCGTTGTAAAGCGACGACCATATCTCCCGATGGCAAAGAAACGGCAAAAAGCAGCAATAAACTAATTACTACCCCAGCTAACGCCCCATTTTCCCCGTAAACCGTCAAATAACCCGCTAGAAACAACCCACAAAAAACTATCACTACGGTCAATCCTAGCCAAGCACTGGCTAATGTGCCGATAATCAAAGCTAGAGCCATCCCGATAGTCGTAGCGACTAGGGTTTTCGCTCTCAGGCAGTAAAGTCCCCCCACATCGGCTAAAATCAAGATTTGAGCCGCTAAACCGACCATTAACCCCAATTCTGACCGATCTAAAATATCACCGATAATAATCGGCACTGTGATGGCTAATAAAGTCCGAATCCCCCGCTCGATCTCGATATCGCCACTGGGACGCAATAAAAAAGCAAATCGCTGAAGTAGCATATAGCACTTATCTTAATGGTGAGGTATGAGGTTTTCGTTTTCGGGAGTCAGCATTCTCCGAGTCACCTGATTAGGGAAAGATTTCTCTCCTGTCTCCTGACTTGAAAGAGGGTGTAGGGTGTGGGGTGTAGGGAAGGAAACCTCTTTCATCTGTGGGGGTGAAAATTTTTTCATCGGGACTGACTCCTAACTCCTTAATTCTGCTGTGTTAGGGCAGCCAACGGGGTTTAAAACCAGGGTTGAGTTCTTGAGGTAAAATTTTCGGGATGCTATTGGGACTGAACTGATCAGGAAGCGGTAATAACCAGAGACGACCATCGGCAATACTCGACCCCTCCCCAGTGACTAAATCATTTCCGACTCCAAAAGGTATGGTTGCTAACTGATCAAATAATAAAGCCACGCCATCGGGAGACATACTCATCTGCACGTCACGATAATTAGGCAAGGCCAGCAGGGGGATCATTTTACCCGTTTTTAGCTCAATAATCGCTAAAAATGGTTCTTCTTTCACCTTGCCATCGCTGCCCATAACCAGATCGCTTTTCAGACAGTAAAGGGTTTTTTCCTGTCGCGGTTCAAATTCACAGCTAATAATCGGATTAGCTGTTCTTAATAGTAGTCTTGACTCTCCCTGATCATTGAGCAAAAATAGCGATCGCTGATTATCTGGTTCCGATTTCACCATGAGTTTTTGGCGACCATCCCGGGAAAAAGCGAGTATTTTCTCGTAGGTGGGCAAAAATTGCGGTTTTCCCCCTTGCACATCCAAAGGAATCACCGCTACCCCTCCCGTTTGACTGACAACCGCTTTTTTACCGTCGGGAGATAGTAAAAAAATATCCCCTTGTATTCCTAACGGTCGCGATTGTCCATCATCGCTGATTACCCATAAACTGGCATCCCCCGGATTCCCGTGATTGATTCTCTGCACGATTAGGGTTTTGCCGTTATCTGAGAGATTAAAGCGCAGATTTTGATAGGTTTTCGCGTCTAAAAACCTTTCTATACGACCACTAGGCAAATTTTGACTATTTTCGTCATGATTTAAACCCGTGGTAATTGTGTAAAGTTGCTGTTTTGGGGTATCTCGTCCTAAGTCAGAACGATCGAAGGCCGAGAATAAAATTCTATCCCCCCTCGGATAGATTTGAAAATCCGTGACCACTAGATCCCCAGGGGTAAGGATGGTTTTTTTCAGTTCTGTGACCTTATTTGCCCCCTGAATGATATTACAGACGATTAAACGGCCTCTTTCCTCTTGGTTGACTCCAATATAGGCAAAAGCTCGATCGTGGCTGTAAAATTCGCCGATAAAGTCCTCACCTTGGGCAATGGGTAACTTTACTTGATATTTCTTGCCGTAGATGGGCAATTCCGTCAAAGTATAGGTCAAGCGATCTCCGGCCCAGCTAATTTTACCCGGTAAGGGAGGATTGATCACCAAGCTGGTTTCTATATCGGAACGGTCAATCGGTCGATTAAAACTTAAAGTAAAATAATTGTCCCTAACGCCGATTTTTCGCCCTTGCCAGCTAAAATTCTCCCCTCGGGTCGGGACTTGATTTCCCTGGATCAAAATCGACGATATCGCGGCAATTAAAGCCAAAATACTCGCTAAAACTAAGCGATCAAACCAAGCTAATCTTTTCATCAGTTATCAGTTATCAGTTATCAGTAGTCGGTCGTCGGTCGTCAGGAGATTGCTTTTATTTATTCTCCCATCTCCCCCCTCTACAATAATTACTCGCCACCAGAAACACCTTGCGCCTGTATCATACTTTATGCTTTTTGTCAAAAAAACTTTTTTTTTGCAATAAAACTACATAAAAAAAAGATCATCGTTGTGGGTGAAATTGACTAATTTACCCGTCTTAAATAGGATCACCTTCTAGGTTTGACAAGGGTTTCAACCATTGCTGGCTAAAAAAGCACAGAACAACCCATTCTGAAATTTTATCAAATCGCTGTAACCATTGGAACATCGTTGTTAAATAAAAATCTTTCTCAATTAATTCTTAAGAATTTATAAATATTGCGGAATGTTAATTTAAATATTCTCAAGTTTTTACGGTCAATAAATAATTTTTACTTATCTTTGTCCAAAATTGGGTTAGAAGTCAGTTATCAGTTATCAGTTATCAGTTATCAGTTCACTGAGAAAACTCCCCACACCCTACACCCCACACCCCACACCCCACACCCCACACCCCACTTTCTTATCAGCTTTAGTAATGATTGTCATCGGTTTTTTCAATCGAATAAATAAAAACGCCCCCAAAAAGGAAGCGTTTTTTAACTTATCATGAGGACTTAGCAAAATGTGTGCAGAGTTAGAACGCGGATGTTGGATGGGGATCCAGCATCTGTTTATTTTTAACCATCGATCGCCGGCACTGTCAAGGCCATGGGAATAGCATCACCGGAAGCTAAATCGAGGGGGAAGTTATACGTTCAAGTGTATTTACAGCCCCGGCAATGGTGTCCCTTTTTTGGGTTTATTTATTTCAAAAATTATCTCTTTATTTGTATATTTTTAAACTTGTATAAAATTGATTTAACTTTTGTAAAAAGTAGTTGACAAAATCCAATCTAGATGGAATAGGACCCTATCCTTAAGGTTGACAAAATGTGGTAAGGTGGACTGAGTAATAAAACTGATCACTAACCTATTATCAGTGACAACTGCCAAATTCACCAGAGAAGGCTAAATATAACTATGTCCAAACGGTTTAAATTCGACTCCTCCGAGATGATTTATCTCACCGATAAACTGATGAATGTGGCCAGCAATCGTTACTCGATCGTCGTGCAAGTCGCTAGACGGGCCAAGCGGGTCCGCTACGATACCGTAGAAAATATCGACGACCCGATGATTAAACCCGTCCAACGGGCCCTGATGGAAATGACCGACGAATTAACCGAACCGGAATTATTACGCGATTAATCCCCTAAAATTGCTGGGGAGCAACCCCTAAACTTCATCGGGGTTGATACCCAGCGCTCTTAGTCTTTCCGCTAGTCGTTGGGCTTTTTGTTCCGCTTCCTGTTTGGCTAAACCTGCTTGAGCGGCGATCGCCCTTTCCTCTCGATACTGGGAAGAAGGCGATTTTTATTGTAGGAAAGGTTAACCATAGCGATTGTTTTGACTAGGGAAATTACCAAGTATTCGGTTGAAAGTCGGCATCATTAATAATAGCCACCGTATCCCCGGAGGGTTTAATCACAAATAGACCTTTTTTATAAGCATAGCGATCGATTCCCTCGTTGATTTCAATTCCTGCCACTGCACCGTAGGCTCGATAGTTTTGATAATGGGGAAAAGCGATTTTAAAACGAGTCAATTTTTCAATAAATTCATCTACATCATCTTGAGATAATCTCGATTTACATTCCACCACCACGAGATCGGTATCATCCACCCCTAGGATATCAATTTCCATGGCGATGCCCTGACGTTTGACTCTAGCACGGGGATAAACTTCCTTAATATCAATGCCTTTTTCCTGAAAAAGCCGTAAAACCGCCGGTTCTACCAACTCTTCCACAAATCGACCCCAGCGAGTGGTCAGACTATCTACCGCTTTGCTGGTTCGTTCTACGGTGCGTTTCAGTTCTGTCATCGAGCGATCGCTTTCTAGTTTAGATTCGGCCAGGAGGTTCTCTATTTCGACTCTATGGCGATCATATTCCTCAGCCCGGCGATCATATTCCGCCTTGGATTGGGCAACCAGGCGATCATATTCCGCCTTGGATTGGGCAACCAGGCGATCATATTCCTCAGCCCGGCGATCATATTCCGCCTTGGATTGGGCAGCCCGGCGATCATATTCCTCAGCGGAAGCGCGGAATAGCTGGTAAATATCCTCAAGAGTTACTGGTTCACTCATAGACTTGCCTCTAAAACACCCCTGATCATTTTAGCGATTCCGTCGAGAAGCCGGACGAGAGCGAGAGAGCAAAACGGCAAGAAATATTAAAATTATGTAAAACACTTGACAAATGTGGGGTTTAGGGTGGTTTTTTTTCTGGAATTTACCTAAAATGTCGGATGAATACCCCTGCAAGCGTGGCGTTTGATTGATGCCAATTCTAGCAGATAGCATCAATGCGCTCTGACCAAGGTAGTCCTGGCAGCGATAACCACAGCGCGCAACTTCCGCAAGAATGCTAATATAAAAAAGCTATTGGCTAATTTTTTCCTATTTTAACTCGCAATATGCTCCCGTCTAATCTCGATCGCATCGTCGAACGCCTCAAACGTCGTACCGATCCTAAGCAAAAATACGAACAATTACTAGCTTTTGCTAAAAAACTAGAACCAATACCAGAATCTGCCAAAATACCCACTAATAAAGTCCAGGGCTGTGTATCCCAAGTTTATATCACTGCCGACCTCGAAAATGGCCAAGTTTGGTACAAAGGCGATTCCGACGCGCAATTAGTCAAAGGTTTAGTTGCTTTGTTAATCGAGGGGTTAAATGGACTGACTCCCTCGGAAATCCTGCAAGTCACCCCGGATTTTATCGAAGAAACCGGTTTAAAAGTCAGTCTTACCCCTTCCCGCGCCAACGGATTTTATAATATTTTCCAATTAATGCAGAAAAAAGCTCTCGGTTTTCAGTTGGGAATGTCCGCTTAGATGTCTAGTTTTCTGGTTCCGGTTCCTTTGATTCGGGAGTCTCGCAGTTTTGGAAACGAGTATCCACCAGCGAACGGGTGCAACCCCAATTACTCGGTATTCCCGACGGCCAACCCATCCGCAAAGCTTCCGGACAGATTGCCATCACCGTTAACTGACAGTCAATTAACTGAAAACCCTCTTTCTCACACTGTTTGAGACTGTGTTTGAGAATGGAATCATTGTTAAATTCGATGGTTTTATTACACTGAATACAGACCAAATGATGATGGTGGTGGGGATAGGGTTGATTGAGTTCGTAGTGTTTATGACCCTCGGCCAATTCCAACTCCCGCAAAATTCCCATCCGCGACATCAGTTTAACACTGCGGTAAATTGTCGATAAACTAATTCCTTCCCCCCTTTTGTCCAGCAATTCCTGCAATTCTTCGGCACTGAGATGATTGCCTTTCGGTAAATTCTGGAAAACGTGCAGAATTTTCTCTCGCTGGGGAGTTAAGCGCCACCCCCGTGCATTGAGTTCCGCTTTCAGGGAGGAAGCAGTGTAGGCAGACATAAGCGATCGACTCTCAATAAAAGCTATTTAATTGACAATGATAGTCGTTTCGGCGAGCCATTGGCAACAGTTTTCAGTAGTTGAAAATTCAACCCCCATTCAAGTATGAAAAATTACTATGAAATCCTCCAAATTCCCCGTAATGCCAGTAATAATCAGATAAAAGCCGCTTTTCGTCGTCTGGCCCGGCAATATCACCCCGATTATAATCCCAATGATCCAGAGGCAGTGACAAAATTTCGCGAAATTGAACAAGCTTATCGGGTTTTGAGCGATAAAGACAAAAGAAAAAAGTATGATCGCAGTTTATCCCCAGAAATACCCACTTTTCAGCGCAGTGCCGAGGATTTTTATCAACAGGGATGGCACTACGCTCAAGAGAAAAATTATCAACTAGCGATCGCATTTTACCAGCAAGCGATCGCAATTAATCCGCAATTTTGGCAGGCCTATCTGCAGCGGGCGGAAGTTTACTACCATAATCAGCAGGATCGGCAAGTTTTAAGCGATTGTCGGCAAGTTTTGCAGTTAAAACCCGATTGTTCCCAAGCTTACTATTACCTCGGTTTATCCCGTCAACGACTCGGTTACACCCAATCTTCCCTAGAAGCTTATGGCAAAGCAATCGCTATTGACCCAAATAATCCCCAATTATATTATCAAAGAGGATTAGCTTTAGAGGAACTCTCGGAACTGCCAGCAGCACGAAAAGATTTTCAAATAGCGGCCAAGAAATTTAAGCAACAGGGAAATTTTCGCCGCTATCATGCCATTATTAATAAGTTAAAATATGTTCATAAAAGTTATCGACAACAGCAATCAATTAAGTGGTCAAAAACTCTTTTTATTATTTTTAATTTGCTGAAAATATCTTTTTTATCTTTGCTCAAACCCAAGACCGGTCTAGCACAGTCTTTTTTAAAGCTTAACCGTAATCAGGCTTTGGCTACAGGGGTATTTGCGGCAATAATCAGCAGTTTTTTTATCGCTTTGACTTGGCAAAACTGGACAGTTAAATCTGAGTTTTTACTGTTATTAGGCTGGGCAGCATTTCCTTTTATTATTCTGACTTTATCTAGTTGTTTGGGCAGAAAATTAAGTAATAAATATGGTAGTATCGTCGGGGATATATTTTTAGGTGGCTTAATAATTTTGCCCTTTTCCCTCGTCATTTGGCTCACTTCCTATTTATCCATAAATGGCGATATTATCGGCGCAATTATCGGTGTAACTGGCGGTTATCTAACCGGAATGCTTTACTATGGTTATCGACATTTATCCAATATTTCTTCGCCGATCTCTTTACTTTTAATCCCTTTTGTGCTAGGTTTCCTCACGGTTAATATCTGGGGAGTTTATTATTATCTCTAAATCTTCCGGGGTATTACAGTTAAATAAAATCTCGGAATTATCGATGATTAATTCCTCCACCACGGAGACATTTAACCATTTTTGAAAAGAAGTTCCCCCCTGCTTAATATAAGTCTGCAAAGATGCTAAACAACGACGATGATAGAAAGCACAGAGAGGTTCCCAACGATTGCCGCGGCGGGGAACCAAAGCGATGGTATTTTCTGGTACAGTGGCTAATAATCTTGACCATTCTTGAATAATTGAGGAGGTTAATAAAGGTAAATCGCAAGCGAGCAATAAAACCCAATCGGTTGATACAAAAGTTAATGCCAAGGCAAAGGCCAATAAAGGCCCCCTAGTGGGGAGAGGTTCCTTGATTATCTGGCAGCATTGGGGAATGATAAGTTCATAACGTTCCGGCCAAGGCGTGATCACAGACACTTGTACTGCACAATCTTGGGCAATTAAACAAGTATTCTCTAGAAAAGAGACACCCTGAAAAGATAACAAAGCTTTATCTCGTCCCATGCGGGAACTTTGACCACCAGCCAGAATTAACGCCGTTAAAGCGGGAAAATCACTCATAATAACCAGTTTTAAAGGATAAACCACAGAGGCACAAAAAACACAAAGAAAAAGACAGAAAGAACAAGAGAGCCTACAAATCTAGGCAACTTGCTCAAACCTATGCTAGTCTCTTGACAATTAATAATGTCTCCCTAAACAAGCAATAGATGAATTCCCATTTAATCAAAGTTCCCTTTGTTGATTTAACTTGGCAAAATCAGCCCCTACAAGCAAAAATTACCGAGGCAATCCAAACAGTTATCGACCGAGGAGATTTTGTTTTAGGCCAAGCTTTAGCCGAATTTGAAACCGCCTTTGCCCAGGCTTGCGGAGTCGAGTATGCTGTGGGAGTAGCTTCTGGCACTGCTGCTCTTGCCTTGGCTTTACAAGCTTACGGCATCGGTGCCGGGGATGAAGTGCTAGTCCCCGCTAATACCTTTGTCGCCACCCTCATGGGTGTTATTCAAGCGGGAGCTAAACCAGTTTTAGTTGATTGTCACCTCGATACGGCCTTAATTGACCTCGCGGCGGCCGCCCAAAAAATTACCCCCAACACCCGCGCCATTCTACCCGTACACCTGTACGGACAGATGGTATCACCCCAACAATTAGAGGATTTTGCCCGCAGCCATAGTCTGACCATCTTTGAAGATGCAGCCCAGGCCCATTTAGCCAGTAGAGAAGGTTATCGCGCCGGCAGCATCGGTGTGGCGGCGGGGTTTAGTTTTTATCCCAGTAAAAATTTAGGCGCTTTTGGCAATGGCGGAATGTTAGTGAGCAATGATCCTGAAATTAGCCAAAAAGCCCGCAGTTTAAGAAATTATGGCGCACCAAGCAAGTATTTCCACACCGATATCGGCACTAATAGCCGTTTGGATAGCATACAAGCCGCCATTTTAAACATTAAATTACCCCATCTGGAAGGCTGGAATCAGACCCGTCAGCGAGCGGCAAGACAATATGATCGGCTGTTGGCTCCTTTAGCCGATAAGGGCATTTTACCCATAAGAGACGAAACCGAGACTGGTCATGTCTATCATCTCTACGTTATTCGCCTCCTCCCCCATTGTCCCGTTGATCGCCAACAACTACAAGAACAATTAACTGCCGTCGGTATTCAAACTGGCATTCATTATCCGATTCCTTGTCATCTACAACCGGCCTATCGCTACCTGGGTTATCAACAGGGAGACTTTCCCAATGCAGAGACTCTCTGTGAAGAAATTGTCTCTCTCCCCATGTACCCCGGCATCCGGGAGGAGCAAATTGCCATCGTGGTTGAACAGATCACTGCGATCATCGGGTAACATAAATTCAGAATTTGTCACTAAATCGCTCTGTCCTATGGGTATTAGTCCTTCCTTATCCACCGTCTCCCAGAAAAATCGGCAATCTTGGCTGATGATCGGTTTCTTGGCGGTTATCTATGGTCCGGTGATCTTTCACTGGTACGATGGTTGGCTGAATAAATCGATCAGCACCGAACACGAGTACTTTAGCCACGGCTTGATCGGCCTTCCCTACGCCGCCTATATTGTCTGGCAGAATCGCAAAAAATGGCAACGCCTCGAAGATCGCTCCTACCCCCTCGGAGCGTTTTTGTTAACCCTAGGAGCGATTTTTTATCTCCTCGGCTCCTCCCTTTGGGTTAGTATGTCTTTCCCGATTATTTTAGCGGGAATCTGTCTCTGGTTAAAAGGAAGGGAAGGTTTTAAATTACAGGGAGTTCCCCTACTTTTAACGGCTTTAGCGACTCCTAATCCTATACCATACCTGATCGCTCCTTATACTCTACCCCTACAGGTTTTTATTGCTGCTTGCTCTGGTTTTATTCTCCAGCAAGCGGGTCTAGATGTCTCTGTTGACGGTATTTATGTGGCGGTAGAAGGTAGGACGGTGGAAATCGCTCCCTACTGTGCGGGGCTGAAAATGTTATTTACCAGTCTTTACGTCACGCTGCTGCTGCTCCATTGGACTGATACCATCAAAAACGGCCGTAAAACCTGCTTTATGCTCCTCAGCGCCTTTGGAATTAGTGTCGGAGCTAACATCATTCGTAACGCGCTTTTAGCTTGGTTTCACGGCACAGGACAGGAGGAAAACTTTACATTATTCCACGATGGCTGGGGGGGCGATTTATACTCCGTCTTGATGTTGTTACTGATCTTTTTGGTCTTCCAAATCATGCAGTATCGCGAGGTAGTCAGGAAACAGTCCCTGACTCAAGAGGAAGTTAACCAGGATGATTAGTCGAAAAATTCCGGACGAGGTAAGTTTAGTGTTAGATAAAATCAAAAAAAAGCTACCGGGTAATTATTTACTGCTGTTGTGCTTGCTGCTGATTTTGATTTTAGGGGGTATCTTACCCAATTTAATTTCTGGCCAGTGGTCTTGGCTGGATCAACCGAGAATCGGTAATATTCAGAAAATGCTGGCCCTACAAGAATCGGGAATCAAGTTCTCTGACCTGAAAACCACCGACCGGAGCCAAGGTGAAATCGCTGAGGGAAAATGGTCGGTACAAGTGGTGGAAAGTCCTGATGGCAAGAGGATCACCGTGCTTTTAAAGCCACAGGTTTACTATAAAAGTCAACCGGGAGTAGAATGGTCAGATATAAGTTCTATTAGTCGTTGGAATCAGGGGGAAACAACCGAGCTATCAATTCCCACCCAGTCAGGAGGAAAGGCCACGGTTCGATTCTATCGGGCTTGGACACAAAGCACTTTTGCCGTGGTGCAATGGTACGCTTGGCTAGGTGGTGGTCATTACGATCCCTCGGTGTGGTATTGGCTTGACCAATGGGCGCAATTAAAAAGACAAAGAGTACCCTGGATAGCCGTTTCCTTGCTGATTCCCTTAGAACCGATGAAAGAACTGCAAACTCTCACTCCCTTTGCTCTCAATCTCGCCACGGAAGTGCAGAGTTACTTAGAACAAAATGTCTTAAGTCAATTAACTTCTCTGCCTGAGACCAAAAAAGAAAAGTAGTTTTTCTGCTCCCAACTATCTGTTTAAAAAAAACTAGCTCAAGGCACTTTTCTAGTCCTTAATAGCTTCTTTGTTCCTCTCCCACTAGATAACTCTCAGAAAATAAATTGATATATCTGTATGATTCCACCAATGCTCAACAAGTTTTTGCCAGTTGGTTTATTCAGAACCGGGGCCATAGCCTTATCAGGGTTTAGTCTGACAGGGTTCTTATGGGTAATTCCCTCCGAGAGCCTCAAGGCCCAGGGTCCTTTGTCCATTCCCCAGACTCAACCCGGATCTGGGTTAGAATTTTTGCCCCCCGAACCGCCTAATCCCACCTTTCCTGAAAACACGATTCCCCCCGCTGGCTACAGTCCACCGGTTTACTCTCCCAATAATCCCCAATCCCGACAAATTCAGACCTATCGACTCGATATAGGCGATCAAATTACTGTCTCGGTTCCTGATTTTCCCGAATTTAATTCCGCAAGTCCGGTGGATCCCGATGGGAATTTTCTAGTGCCGATTTTAGGCCGCATTCCGGTACTCGGCTTGACTTTAGACGAAGTGCAAACTAAAATCCGCCTCGAATTGGGGCGAAAATACTTGCGGGAGGAACCAGAAGTCATTGCTGTTCTAACCACTGCCCGTCCCGTCCAGTTGACCATTCTGGGAGAGGTACAGCGACCGGGGTTTTATAGTATTGCTCCTAATACTTCCCTAGTACAGGTAATTTTGGCAGCGGGTGGTGGCACTCCCAGAGCCGATCTGCGTTCGATCCTTGTCCGTCGGGTTTTAGTCGATGGTACAGTGTTAGAGGAGAAACTTGACCTTTATACTCCCTTGATTAAGGGGGAACGCTTACCAGATCTGCGTCTGCAAGGAGGTGATGCCGTGGTTGTTTCCAAGTTAGAAGTGGGCCAAGAAACGGGATATAATCGCACATTGGTGGCTAGAACCACCCTCGCCCAGCAGAATATTACCGTCAGGGTTTTAGCTCCCTCAATTCCTTCGGGAATTTCCCTGAGAAATGTTTCGATTCCTAATGGCAGTACCTTCCTCGATGTGGTGGCTAGTTTACCGGTTTCTGATCGCCTGCGGATTAATGTCAATGAAGTGTCCCTGCTACGTTTTGACAGTGCCAAAGGGGGAATTGTTAGTCAAACTTTGAGTCCGATAGCGGCAGTTAGGGGAGATATCTCCCAAAATATTCCCTTAGAAGATCAAGACGTAATTATCGTCACCCGCACCCTATTAGGGGAAATTTTCGCCGCTTTTAATATCATTACCCAACCCATTCGGGATATTTCCAGTTTTACCAATACAATTCTCGACTTTGGCAATCAATTCAATAACTTCAATAATTGAGGTGCAACTTGCTCCCTTCACTCCTTAACACAACTTCATAAGCTAGGATTTCAAGGACGAGAATAACTCTTGACCGCTAAAATGTAAAAAATCTGGGAATATATTAAAAAGCTATGGCTCTACCAATTGTTAAACGATTTCTCATCTCGCTAGATCAGAACAAATTTGTGGGAATATTCGTCTTCCTCGTCTGTTTAGGTGGTTCTGCGATCTTTGCTCTCCTCCCCGATCCAGAGAAACCCCCCACATTTTATCGGGCGGTGGGACAACTAGCCTATCGGGTACCGCCGCCAGCTTTTACCAGTACGGGAACCCAACTGCAAGAACAAGGACGGGCTATCGATCGCGATTTACTGCTATCTCCCCGGGTATTGATCAATACAGCCAAAAAATTGCAATTTAATCAAGAACAGCTCGTTAAAATTCGCGATCAAGATTTAAAAATCACCTTCCCGGGTGAAGCGGCGGGAAAAAATAATAGCGATCAACCCCAAGAGATACTTTTAGAGTTAACGGCCGACTCCCGGGCCAAGGCGGAGTTAATTCTCGAAACCTTGATGAAGGAAATGGTGGAATACAGCCGCTGGATTAATACTTCCCAGTTACGGGCCCGCATAGAAGCTCTCGGTGTCCGGCTTAACGAAGTCCAAAAAGATTTAACCAGAGCCGAAGAAAAATTTTATCGCTACATTAGTAGCCAGGGTTCAGATTTACTGGCCATTCAAGATGGGAGTTTATTCGCCGCTATCACCAGTAGTCAACAGCAACAGCGAGAAATTCGTCTAGGACTGCAAGGCATTCAAGGACAAATTGATAGTCTGAGTAAACAACTCGATTTAACTCCCGATCAGGCCTACACCTCCTCAGCCCTTAGTGCCGACCCGATTATTGCCAGTATCCGAGCGCAGATCTTGGACACAGAGGCCCAATTGGAGCGACTAGAGAAGGATTTACGTCCCGAACATCCCGCCGTAGTTAAATTACGCAAGCAACAGGAAGTTAACGAATCTCTCTTACAAAAAAGAGCCGCCGAGGTGATCGGAAAAGATGGTGTCCTGACCTCTCTTCCCAGCAATCGCATCCGTCAGCAAAGTAATCTCGATGCCGCCCGTCAACAACTAGCGGGTCAATTAGTCGCCCTGCAAACTCAGCGCGAGGGTTTGATGAAACAATTAGAATCCTTAGTGACTCAGGAACAGCAATTACGCTCCCAATACGAGAAATTCCCCGATAAACAGTTACAGCAAGCTCGTTTAACCCAAGCCGTCGCCTTTCAAAGGGGTATCTACGAGAATATTCTCAATGCGCTGGTGGATGCTCAGGCCGCAGAAGCGGAAACCGTGGGTAGTCTCACCGTCGCCCAACCGCCGGTCGCTGAACCGATCGAACAGGTGTTTAACCGCAAGAATCGTCTCTTGATTCTCTTGGCGGGTGCTGGTTTGGGAACTTTAGCCGGATTGGGTGTGATCCTGCTGTTAGCAGTGATCGATGATCGCCTGCACAGTCCCCAAGAATTGCGGGAAGCTTTGGTTAGTCAGGATATACTACTCTTGGGACAATTGCCCATTGTCCGGAATTTAGAGGGCGAGGAAATCGATCCGATTCTCGCCGATGCTAATGCCAATTATCTCCCCTACTACGAACGTTTACGCAGTACCCTGCGACTTGTTGGCGGCAGCGAAAAGGTGAAAGTGGTTGTTGTCACCAGTATTACTGGCGGAGAGGGGAAAACCGCCACTGCCTATAATCTGGCCATCGCCGCGGCTTTAGCGGGCCGACGGACTCTGTTAGTCGAAGGAGATCTGAGAAGTCCTTCTAAGTCCGAAGAAATCGGAGTCACTCCCGATCCCAATTCTTTCCGAGAACCCCTACTTTACTACGGGGCAAAAAGTAAATCGATCCGGCTGGCCCCAAATATAGAAAACCTTTCCATTTTGCCTAGTCCCGGTCCGCAAAAACAAGCGGCAGCTATCATTGAATCGAGCGAATTACAATTGATTCTCAAAGATTCTAGCGGCCGTTTCGATCTGGTGATTGTCGATACTCCTTCTCTGTCTAGCTGTAATGATGCGCTGCTCTTAGAAGAACTAGCGGACGGGATTATTCTGGTAACGCGCCCGCCCATAACTCGTTCTAGTCTCTTGAGTGAAGCAACTGACCAGTTAACAGAAGCGGAAGTGAAAATTTTAGGGGCGGTGATTAACTACGTCGATATTACACCGACTCTCAACACCGCCGAACCAGGACTGCCGCCTTTGATAGTTCCCCCAACACGAGGACAAACAGAGACAGAGGAAGTGAAGGTGGAGGTATAAATGGGGTTACTTATGACAAAATCTTCGGGCTCGATCGAATTGTGGTTCTTGCCAAGAAAAAGCAAAATGACTGATACTATCTATGGTGGGAAAAGCTAGGCGAATCGCTGCCATTTGCACTTCTAAGGAGGGACGATTGTTATAGGGTTGTCCCCATAAACCGGCTAAAGCTGGGATAACAGGAGTTTGATTTCCCCTGCTTTCTACTACTCTTTTGATCTGATTAACTACACAGGTAGTATCGTTACAATTAGCGTAGGACATGGGATGCCATTCTAGGGAAGCGGGAAAACTATCCCAAGCTTGTAAACGGGAATCAAAACCTTGATTACCCACAAGACGATTCCCATCGGGAAAAAACACTGCTCCGGCGGGAATTCCCTGACGTTCCACCAGGGCAGAAAAATAACTAATATAATCAATGACACCCTGGGCAGCATGGGCAACCGCTAGGAACCAAAGTTCTAATTTGAGGCGATCAAAACGACTTTTAACTGATTGTTTCATCTCCTCTTCTAAAGGTATTCTTCCTTGCCAGAGAGGAGCAGTTTCTTGGGGATAAAGGCGATCGGCTTCGACGATATCATCAGGGGAAATTTTGCCACGAGTCAGATAGCGATCGATGAGAAATTTGCCCTTATTATTCAATCCTCGATTAATTAAAGCTTGTCGGGATGCCGGACTAAAAATCCATAAATCTTTGACATCATCAGCAACGGAATCGACTCCCGTTCCTCTGGGATAGCGAATATAATCAAATAAAACTCCATCGGGACGACGTTGTAAAATGGCTTCTAGGAGAATTAAATAATCCTGTCGCGCTTGATTGCTGTAGGGATCGACAAAAGTTTGGGATTGATCATCGACAAAAGAGGTGCTATCTTGTCCTTTACCATTGCGTGCTAATACCTCCTGTCGATAGGGTTTTAAGCTATAAGCATAGCCAAAATTGAGGCTAAATAACCAAGCATAAACCTTTAAACCGCGTTTATGTCCCTGTTCGATTGCCTGTGCTAATAAATCGACATTTCCGGCACTGGGATTTTTAATGACGCTATCCCAAACGGTGGGATTATTGTTAGGAGGTAATAAGACTTGACCATCGGCAAAAACTTCCACATAAACTGTATTATAACCTTTGGCCACGATGCGATCGAGGATACTTTCCATCGATCCGGGACGGCTATCACAGGAGTAGAGACGTAACCAGATCGCCTGTTCCTGTAACCAGTGTCGGGAACGGCAAAAGCGCAATTGTTCAGCATATTTCTGTACTAAGATGTTATATTCTTGGGGCGAGGTTTGACGGAGATTTTCTTGTTGTTGGATTTCTGATTCGGACAGTTGACAATTATCATTGACAGCGAGACTAGAGTTAATCCCTAGAGGACTAATCCAGAGAATTGTAGCAAGAAAACAAAATAGCGATCGCAGATAATTAACTTTCTTTAACATAGTTGTTCACAGCGTTTGCTATTTTTTATTGTTTTTATTTTCAGATAAATAGCCATTTTTCAGGAGAAAAGCGCTCAGAGCAGTGGGAAAGTCTGGATATTTTCCGATCACTGTATTTTCGCCATGGATATCGAGACCCCAATCGGAGTGTTTATCATAATTAGTGAGAAGAAATTGCCAAGCTTCTTCGTATTCTCCTAGTATAATTTTCTGTGCCACATAACCAGCCAAAATGCCATTAACTTCGCCTTTTTCTTTTTTAGCTAACTGAAAAGCTTTCAGCATTGCTGCTAAAGTTTTTCTTAATTCTTGGGGATATTTTCTAGTGACATCTGCTAATTTACCCTGTTGAAAAGTATAAATTTTGGAGGGAGGAAAAGAGGCAGCGTAGGAACTAAAAGCATATAAAAAAGAATTATCAACGGTAATAAATTCATAATTATTATCTCCATCTAAATCTTCAAAAGAACCACCACTACCATCTAAAAATCCCGTTTCTTCTCTAATAAATCTATCTTTTTGCCAAGTATAAATTACCAAAGATGTGCAGCAGTGAGCGCCGCCGCTATAGGTGGAGATGATAATCTCATCGATGCCATTATTATCTAAATCTCTTAATTCCACATAGCCAGATCCAAAGGCACTATACCCGCTATTTTGCTGATAAAGTTGCTCGTTATAAAAGATTTGATAAGAAACATTATTAAGATCAGAATTGTCATCAATTTTCTCGTTTAGGTCGATGGGTTGATAGCTAACTTGTACCTTAATTTTCCCCGATTTAATCACTTGATTTCTTAGGGGTTGACTGGTATCAAAATCGAGTTTAGTCACGGCTAAACTCGCGGCTGCATTGCCCAAAAATTGAGATAATAAGCAGCAAATAAAGCAAGTTTTGCTAATATCCATCGGCTAATTCCCAGAGAGAGATTAATATCAGTGTAAGTAGCTGGTTATAATTAAATTAAAAACGGATTTTAGGTTCGATCCCCCCTAGCCCCCCTTGATAAGGGGGGAAGCCGAAGGCGGGGGGATCCCCCTTAATAAGGGGGGCATCTGAAAGTTTTTAATACCCACCTACTTATCTTACTTATTTTTACCGACAATCAGCCGTTAACTTTTCGAGAAAAACTATCTATTTCAACGTTTTAACGCTCAAAACTTGGGGGGGGGTGGCATCGGGGGGATAGAGAAAATCGAGATTAACGTCGCGTCGGGCGCCGGGGGGAAGTTCTATCTGTACTAAAGCTTCTCCCTGTTGTCCTTCCCGTTGAACGAGATGGAAAAAACGTTCCTCGGTGCGTCCCAGTTCGTTACGATAGGTAACGCGCACTGCACCCCGGAAAAATACCGGTCCCTGGACGGGTTCAACAAATAGCAAGCGATCGAGATAATTATCTTCTTTAATTGGGGTTTGAATAGTCAAAGCCACCACCTGGGTTTTGCTAGTGTTGTTATATAGAGGTAAAGTCAGATAGTAGTGAACACCGTAGTTACCGTGAGCTTTGAAAGCCGTATCGGGATAACGCACTAACATGGGGGCGCTTTGAATTTGTCTGGTTCCGAAAGTAGCTGCTGTCACCGTACTTAAAGGATAGGCAAAAGCTTGACCGGGTTGAGGAATGGTGAGATTAATTCCCCCTTTGGGATCGACAATGCGGGTTGCCCATTCCGAACCGACAGAAATTCCGGCCACGCGACCATAAAAATTTCTTCTTCCGGGAGACCACTGATCAGGGGGAGTGGGGGGAAAATCACGAGGAGCGGCTAAATCACCTCTAACTAATAGGGTACGCCATTCCTCTAGGATAGGGGGACGAAAGGTTTCTATTTCCCGATCTTCGATTTTGACTTTTTGGGGAACTTCGTAGAGGGCTAAATTAGCCATATAGATAGGGCCATCGCTGTAGAGACGCAGCAGAGTCGAGCGAGCGCTGCTTCTGGGGATAACTAGATCCAAGAGCATCCGACTTTCGCCGGGGGGAATGACGATCTGGGTGGGAAATTGGGTATCATGGCGACGACGCATGATATCGCTGGCTAAACGGGAACCGGGACCGGAAAAAACCCGGCCGTTGGGATCTTCCACCAGAGAGGGTAAATCGACAAAAGGGGCATCGGCGGAGGTGACGTAACTGACTCCTTGCAGGATGCGGATAACGAGGTTTTTGGAGGTGGGATTAGTAACGATCAGTCCCTGGTGTAGGTCGCGGATGGGATCGGTTTGACGAGCGATGTGGTGGGTGAAAACGTCAAAACGTCCTTGTAGGGGATGATTGAGATGGGCTATGGGAAAACGTTTTCCTTTACCGGGGAAAGTGGAGAGGAGAATTCCCTCTTTTTCTACCACTTCGGGACTATTGCTATTAAAAACTAGAACGTCATTTAGTTGACCGGGCAACTGACGCACTTCCTGATATTGGGTGATTAATTTCCTCTCTATCTGGGGCAGAACCGAGGCGGACTGAGCTAAAAGAATAGTGGGTAAGAAAGAAAGCATAGAGATTCCATATTTATAGGATCTAATTCAGGGTGAGTCGATGGAGAGCTGAAGTTATACGACAATATAAGCGAGTGTGTCCGGGCGATCGATAAAGAATCTTAATATATTTTTAAGGTCTGATCAAGTCCTGTCAGGGGTGATGTGAACTAGGGACGGTTTTCTGGGTGAGCAAGGGAGAATACCCCTTGCTATTGCCGATTTTAAGGGTTAAGTTGACAATGACCCGTAACTGCTCACCCTAGCTTTAAATTTCGCCGCGAATTTCTTCGACGATGCCATCTCTAAGGACGAGTTCCACATTCATTTTGGCCACTAAGTTATCGCCTTTTTCGACGCGGAAAAAGCTTTCTAGTTGTGCTTGGGCGACTTCTTGATTGAGTTCCAAGAGTTGTATCTGTTGCAATTGTTGCAGATACTGGTTTTTTTGTTCGAGAAACTCACTTTTCTGTTGATTGACTTGGATTTGAATATTATCAATCTGTTGGGCAGCCGCAGGGGGTAAGGGGATCAGACTCTGACGCTGAATTTCTGCGATCGCTCTTTGTCCTTGGGTTTCTAATTGTTGAATTTGTGCATCAATTTGCACCATTTGTGCTTGTAATTGCTGTTGTGCTTCTTCTTTCCAGCGCGGAGTCACGATGACTTTAATTGTCACCGGGCGCTTCAGTAATAAACTGGTTTGTGCGTCATCCATGATTTGCTTATCCTAAAAAGGTTTTTTTGTCAAGGGTTTAGGGAATATTTGCCGGAAATATTTACTTGGCAAACATCTCGTTAATCATATCGCGATAGCGTTGCGTTACTACCGGTCGTTTAATCTTTAAAGTTTGGGTCATCATGCCGTTTTCTAGGGAAAAAGGCTCTAAAATTAACTCAAAGGTTTTAATCTGGTCATCGGTACGATAACCGGGCCGATTTCTCACCTCGCGCTTTAATTCTTGTTGGTAGAGATCTAAGACTTTTTTGCTGTAGAGATCGCTAGAAAGAATCGTTGAGCGATCGCTGTGAAGATCGGGTAAATTTAAGGATAGTTTCTGTTCTTGCGCCCAATTGGCCAGTATATCAAGATTAGGCACGATCAAAGCCCCCAAAGCTTTTTGATCCTGTCCCACTAGCATAATTTGGGAGATAAAGGGACTGCGTAAACAAGCATCTTCAATCGGTTGCGGTTCGATATTTTCACCATTGCTCAAAACAATTGTATCTTTGGCCCGTCCGGTTAAGACTAAATCCCCGGCAGCGGTTAACCAACCAATATCACCGCTATCAAACCAACCATCGGGAGAAATCGCTTTTTCGGTTGCTTCGGGTTTTTTATAGTATCCCTGCATCACCTGCGGACCACGAATCAAGACTAAACCGTGTTTTTCTGTGGGTAGGACTTCTTTGCTGTGTAAATCGACAATACAGATTTCTGTCTGAAAGACGGGACGACCGGCAGACCCGCGCAGGTTATGATCGATACGACGGACGGTAGCGACGGGAGAAGTTTCTGTCAGTCCATAACCAACTAAAATCGGGATTCCCGCAATCTCATAGAAAGTATCTAGATGTCTAGCTAAGGAACCACCGCCACTAACCAAGATTTTAACTTTATTTCCCACTGCTTGGCGAATTTTGCCATAAACTAGCTTATCACCGATGGCATGGAGGGGATAGAGTAAGAGGGATTGAATTCTTGCTTTTAGTCTTTCGATCCCGGAAGCGTGAAGGTGATCAAGACTGAGATTATCGGCGATACGTTTAGCAATAACGTACTTTTCTGACTTTTCTAGAAAAAATTGCACCAATTTCTGTTTTTTAGCCGGTTGTTGACTAAATTGTTTTTGGATACCTTCGTAAAGAGATTCCCAAAGACGGGGAACTCCCACCATTAATTGCGGACTAAATTGCTTTAAATCCTGCTTAAAAGTGCGAATACTGGTATAAATCTGGGTACAACCTTGAGCTAGACTGAAATACTCACAACTGCGCTCGTAGGAATGCCATGAAGGTAGTATGCTTAGAACTCGATCGCCTGGATCCGGTTGAAAGATAGCGTTTAAGTTGCGTACCTGATGCAGCAGATTACCGTGACTTAACATCACCCCTTTTGGTTGTCCCGTCGTTCCCGATGTGTAGATGAGGGTAGCCAGATCATTTTCGCCCTTGGTGATGGGTTTAAGGGTGTTCTCAGCCCCGATCGCCATTAGTTGCTTGAAATTTAAGGTCTGCACGGAAATCGCCCCAGTAGCGGGGTCTTCGTCGGTGAGCAGCACGATTAATTTTAGGGGCAATTCAGGGATTTTCGCCAGCAATTTCCCTAAAGTTTGCTTATTTTCGACAATCAGCGTCTGACTGTCACTATCGGCCAGAATATAGGCTAATTCCTCTGCATCTGCTTGAGCAGATCGTACCGCGTTGGCGGCCCCGGCTGCCATGGAACCTTGGTCGGCAATAAACCACCGGGGACTATTATCGGCAAATAAAGCGACATTTTCGGTTTCTGTGACTCCTAATGCTTGCAAAGCGGCGGCAAATTGCTGAATTTGTTGATAAAGTTCCCGATAGGTGAGAATTACTTCCGGTTTACTGTGGGGATCGTGCAGAGCGATAATATTGGGGAAACGTTGGGCAACTATTGACCAAACTTCGGGTAAAGATTGAATATTTGAATAGTCAATTAGGGTTGTCATAGCAGTAGTTATAGAGGGTTACAAGAGTAATAACATATAGATTAACCATTCGAGGCTCTTTTTGCCGGTTCCCCTAGACAGTATTTCAACAGGTATCTAATCCTGCAAAGTTAATTTCCTAGTTGAGACTCGGAGAGAGGAGACTTTTCAGTTATCGGTGAACGGTGAACAGTAATCAGGGAATGTTACTGTTACTTAATACTGCTTACTGATTACAGAAAAGGCTAACGGCTTAGATGTATAATTAATTTTGCTTAGGTACTTAATATAGTTGTAATTAGCAGAAAAAACGATGATTGCTCTATCTAAATATAATAATCTCACTCCAGAAGAATATCTTCAGTTTGAAGAAAAAAGTCCCATTAAACATGAATATATCGATGGGCAAATTTACGCCATGGCAGGAACGACGGATACTCATAATATTATCGGACTCAATTTAACTTTTATCATTCGTAATCATTTGCGGGGTTCCGATTGTCGGGTTTATTTTGCCGATGTGAAAGTCAGATTAGAGAAACGCAATCACTTTTATTA
>NZ_JADBUZ010000015.1:0-74730 GCF_020245305.1 Microcystis sp. M20BS1
AGTATGCGCTACATATCAGGCCGCTGCTCTCAGGGTTATGGTTAAATATGAGCTACCCTAATATTATAATATATAGTGTGGGAGAAAAAAGTCATCCCACAAGTTAGAGTCCAGAGGCATCTAATATGACTCTTAACATTTAATCCTTACTACAACGCAAATTATATGACTATTCAAGAGACTGCACTAGCATTACCACTACTCCCCAGTATAATAACTGGAGACTCAATGGTAATGGTACTAATTCGTAATGGAACAGTAACACCATACCGCATTAATCTGAGTACCTTACTACCTGGGCCCGCTACAGCCAGCGTACTAGGTACTATCAGGCTAACCGGCGACTTAGGTGGTACGGCAACAGCGCCTACCGTACCCGGCCTGACAACGCGGGCCCCTATCAATAACGCAGCACTAACCGGGGCCCCCACTGCTCCCACACCTCCTAGTGGTGACAATAACACGCGGTTAGCCACTACTGCCTGGGTACGAACGCATATAAACAGCACTGGTATTAATACGCTGAGTGATGTGACTATAACTACTCCTGTTATAGGGCAGGGCCTGACATGGAATGGTACTAACTGGGTTAATGCTACAGCATCTGGTGGGGGGGATTTACTGGCGCTCAATAATTTAAATGATGTAAATAACACACAGACTGCGCTCAATAATTTAATAGATGGTGATAATAACATCCACACTACAGGCACTATTAGGTGGAGCACCAATATAGCTAATATAGGTGGTCTACCACCAGCTAATACCTACCGAGGTATGTTTGCTGCAGTCAATGGTGCGGGGGGTGCCTATTATTCTAATGGTATTGAGTGGCTACGGTTAGATAGAGCCTTGCTCAATGACCTTAATGATGTTAATACTGCAGGCGTAACTAATGGTCAGGTTCTAACATATCAGAGTGGTAACTGGATACCTACTACTCTGGTGCCAGGAGGGGCGGGTCCAGCTAATACTACTGATCTACCTGAGGGGGCTAACCTCTATTATACAAGCGCTCGAGTAGATGCGCGTATCGGGCTGGCAGAATTATCTGATCTACTGAATGTCAGCGATACAGCAGCTACTAATGGGCAGTACCTAGCGTGGAATAGCGCAACTAGTAACTGGGTTCCTACCACACCAGATACTGGTGGTGGTTCTACTTTCACTAGCCCTCTTACTACTAAGGGCGATCTACATACATATAGTACTACTGATGCCCGTCTGCCCATAGGGGCTAATGGCACCTTCTTAGTGGCTGACTCTGCAACGACGACGGGGCTACGGTGGCAGGCCCCTCTATCACTTAATGACATTGCTGATGTTAATACGCCAGATCCCAATAATAATGATGTGTTAACCTGGACGGGCAGTGAATGGGAGGCCGTCGCGCTTATTCCTCTCTTACCGCTAGACATAACAACTCCTAGCGCGGGGCAAGTACTACGATATAATGGCACTGACTGGGCCAATGAATCTCTCCCTCTGACTAGACTATCAGACGTGAGTATAAATAGTATTGATCTAGAAGATGGGGACACTATAGTCTGGGATAACACTATTAATAAATGGGTGCGCTCTGAACAGGCCCCCAGTACTCTACCCATAGTAGATAAGGGGGATCTACTGGTACGGGGAGCTACAGCATTAAGTCGGCTCCCCGTAGGTAACAACGGCCAGGTATTACTGGCCGATAGCACTACAGCCACTGGTTTGCGCTGGGGTGCAGTTAATGGTGAAGGCGGCACTCTACTAGCAAGTCTATCTGATGTAGCTATCACTAGCCCTGCGCAGGGCCAGGTGTTGACGTGGAATGCCACTACCAGTAAATGGAATGCGACTAACCTTAGTAATCAGGTATCACTGAATAGACAGACTCTCACTAGTGCGCTGACTCTCACACTATCCAGCGCCGGTACACAACATCTAGACCCTGGTGGTGCGAACAGAGATGTATTATTACCGCTTAATCCTACGGTGGGTACGCGCTTCCGTATACTGAATCTGGCGCCCGCGTTTAATATTCTAGTTAAGAATCCCAATACTAGCGCTACCGTACTGACGCTGGGTAATACCAGCACGAGTATACAGGCAGAGTTCACATGGGATGGCGTAGATTGGTACTCCTGGGAACCTGTCTAGCATTCAGGTTAATGGCAGGCGCAGCGTATAGTAGAGACTAGCGATACTGCACTGTCACTAGGTACAATAGATCAGACGGTATGGTTAAGCGCCGGCGTACGGTATATAACGGAGACTATAATTCGTGATTGTAAATATAATGGGACTAGGCCCGCGCGGCCTATCAGTAGCGTTAGAAGCACTCAGTCGAGGTCTAACTGCACGCGCATGGGACCCGAGGCCCCTGAGCAGCTGGAGTAAAGATGAAGTAGTACCCAATCTACAGATGAGGAGTCCTATCTCCTTCGATCTGTGTACTAATATAGAGGGGGCTGATTACAGCCTCTGTCATTACCTACAACGAGAGCCTATACTGGGGAGCCAGCGTGAGATAGAGGCAGTGCAGGAACGATGTAACAGGGATGTATTCGAGGGCTACTTACAGTGGGCCTTACAACGAGCACTGAGCATGGGTCTAGAGATAGGCCCCCTGGAGGAGGGCCCCCTGGTTATAGCTACAGGACAACGAGAGCAGCGCGTGCCTGATTGGACAGTGGGTTACGATACTCATACGCTCAGTCACTACTTGAAGCACCCGGCACGTAATAAACGCCTTCTAGTACTAGGTAGCGGTCAGGGCGCGGCAGAGGCAGTAGCGTACCTAGCGCAGAACAATGAAGTTACCTGGAGTCACGGGGGGTACCGTATAGATAATTATCCTGCTCCATCCTACACGCACTGGTATAATAAGACAGCGCTGGGCGGATACTATAGAACCCTCTCATTAAATAAGCGTGCTGAGTACCTATCTCGTGTTAAGAGGTGGGGGCCCAGCATCACACCATATATAGCCAATGAGCTAGCCCAGTATAATTACAAGGAGATGCCCCGCATAACTAATAGTAGAGAGATACCAGGTGTGGATTCTATTGTATTAGCAACTGGCTTCTACCCATCGTGGCCAATGAATTATCCTGCTGATCCAATATTAGTTAGATTTCCACTAGTTAAGCCCGGCTTTCGTCTAATAAAGAATGTATATATAACGGGAATAGGGGCTACAGCATACGACGGGCCTCGTCAGAACTCATTGATTAGTGCTGGTATAACCAGTCGCGAGATAGTCAATGCCATAATAGAAGACGCCATAGTGAGATAATGAGTACTACCATCATAAGTAAGACTACACCAGAAGGGCGACTATATCGTCTGATACAGATGAGAGACACACTGCCCTTACGCGTGGGAATAGGACGCTATACGACATGGGCCACCGATAACCCACTAGATATAGATGAGCCGCCGGATAGACCTATACCACAGGACCCTGCATTCCTGAGCACACAGGTTATACTGCGCCCTCACCGAGTATCACTGGCCTATAGAGTAGAGAGCGGCGGTGATATTATACAGGGGGACCAGCGCTGGAACATAATACCTAACGGTAGAGCTGACCTCACATCACTCCTAGGCTTATTACCCCAGGCGTTATACGTAGAGGCAATAGTATCCGGTGAGCAGGTACCCGGGGCCTTCCGTTCTGCATCACTGCTAACTGATGTAGTATTACAAACAAGCGCGAATACTAATGCTGACTTCTGGCTACCCGGCGAATGGCTCGACACAGGCCCTGCACAGATGGCACTCCTATTCACTCCCGTGACTCACGCAACCCCTACTGACCGCACACGCGTTAAATTCATATTACCTATTTAATCGATGTCTATATTACAAAGACCAGAATACCCCGAGAATTATACCCTCGATAGTAATTGGGTGAAAGTATTACCAGAGGACGGCCAACCCTTAGTGGCACAGGACCTCCTAGAGATGCAATCAATAGTGCAGGGCCAGTTCCAGACTGGTATGGATACGCTCT
Source organism: Microcystis sp. M20BS1 (assembly GCF_020245305.1). Classification (NCBI taxonomy): domain Bacteria; kingdom Bacillati; phylum Cyanobacteriota; class Cyanophyceae; order Chroococcales; family Microcystaceae; genus Microcystis; species Microcystis sp. M20BS1. The sequence goes on from NZ_JADBUZ010000015.1 coordinate 4,001, forward strand.
ATAGAGATGGTACTATACTCTCGGGTGTAGAGTTAGTTGTCGTAGGTGATGACGGTACGACTATGGATATCCTTATAACTGAAGGCCGTGTATATGCTGCGGGCGTAGTAGTCAAGACTAAGCCCGCGCGCTTTCAGGTATCACGAGAAGGAGAGACTACATTTTATCTCGAGGTCACTACTACCGTACTCGAGGATGAGAGTATGCGGGCCGGCAATCAATACGGGCCCCGGGGGGCATCTAGATTAGTAGTTAATAGTAGTATAGTCCTTACGGGGCGAGGGTATCCCCTCTACTCTATACGCAATGGAATACCTATTAATAGAGCGAGGGATCTACCTGGTGGTATCGAGGAGACACTAGCAGAGAGAGTATTTGAGAGGCACGGTAACTTCTGCGTGCGGGGGCTGAACCTAGCGCTCCTGGACCGCCCCCGTACTCTAGCTGATACTAGTCTAGTGACGCTCAATGATAACTATTCTACACTAGAGGCGCGGGCTACTGAGTCACGTAACCTATACCTAGAGAGTAAGAGTAGACTAGATGGATTACTACTGCGACTAGAGGACGCACGGGATATAAGTAGTGTCAGCCCCACACCCGCTAACCTGACTATACTCGCTGATCTTGAAACGCGTGTAGTGGAAGAGAAGGCCCTGGTAGCTACACTAGAGGCTACCTACAGAGAGAGACAGACGGCAGCACGGGGTGGGCTAGCAGAATTAGAGGAGGCCCGACGTAGATCAGAGTCCTCACTTGGTATGTCACTGGCACCTGGAGTAGCCTACGTTGTGGGGCGTAGAGTAGTTATAGATACACCAGTAAACCTAGCGCTACAGCGTACCACAGATAGTCAGATAGTAACGGCGGCTACATTTACTTATGCAGGTATAACTGCTATAGCCAACCGCACCATATCGCTGCAGGGAGCCTCTACATGGGCTAATGTAGTAACACAGGGTACCCAAGTAAGCATAAGCTTTGCCCCTATCAATAACTCGACTATAACTGTGACGGCCAATACTTCAGCAGCCACCTCAGTAGAAACCTTCATAGACTACATAATAGCTCGCATAGCTACTGGTATTGATAATAATAGTACTATTACCGGCACCAACATTACTACGGATGCAGCCCGTAATCTACTCCGAGATGCCATAGCCTTTCGCCGTAATGGGCCAACACTCGTCATGGAGTCCATAGGTATAGGTACTACGTCTAACCTAGTGAACATTACCATAGGTATCACTATCACAGGAGGGGCCCCCAGTAGTATACTACGCGTCGACGTGCCCAGCGGTCCCATTGGAGGTGCAGCCAATACTAATGAGTTTAAGTTAACTCGCCGACCCGTCAAGGAGGTAACGCGACTAGTAGCTACGCTCCAGGAGAATACGGCTGCCATAGTGCGCGGGCCTACACCTGGCACTAGTGACTACCTAGGGCGAGATACTGTATCTAGTGTGAAACGGGTATTCCAGGGCTCCACTAACTACGCAGAGGGCCGGGACTTCCAGGTTCTCGATGGTGGTAGACTAGAGTGGGCTCCTAATGGCACAGGAGCTCTAGAACCGGCACCTGGTACTACCTACTTTGTGACGTATACGTACTCTAGTCAATTAACACTAGGAGTAGATTTCAATCTCCTGACGGCTACTGACACTATAGTATTTACTGGTACACGGAGCCCCGCACCTAATACCACATTCCAGGTAGACTATAGCTATTTCCTCAGCCGCATAGCTATAGTGACTCTAGATAAGGAGGGGCAGCCTGCTGTCATATATGGTGAGGTAGGAGTTAATCCACAGCCTCCTGCCGTTAGTGGTTCAGTATTACCACTAGCACGTGTGCTTATAAGTAATAATAGCGCCATCATTGAGCCTATCGACTGTCGCCCTGTCAATTACGATAGTATACGGCAGCTAGCCAGCGCCGTATCATCATTATCAGATGATATAGATAGACTACGACTCACAACTAGAGCAGAGGGGCTGGCTTTCACTAATACAGGGGCCGTACCCAACTATACATCTATCGATGCCCTAGTGAATAGTAGCGGCATTAATCTAACGGAGAGCACAGGTATGCTCTCGCCTCTAACTAATAGTCTGACATCCAATAGAGTATATAGCGATGTCAGAGCAACGGCCCCCTCGGCTAGACCTAATAACGCAGGAGACCCCTACATTGTAGTACCTACATATACAGAGAGTATCTTCCTCGAGCAAACTAAGTTGACGAAAGAGAGGAGTATACAGCATACTACAGCCCCGCGGTTATACTGCCGTAGAGTCATCATGGCTAATCGCGATCTAGGGCGGATTAACCCCTGCGACGAGCTGGCCGTCCGAGGAGCCACTCTATTCAACTCCACTAGTAATCCCCTCTATCGATTTATCAATGAGGGGAATAGAGCAGAGTTCACGCGACTATCTCGTCGTGTACGAGAGGCTATATCAGCAGGTGAGGCTATACCAGCTATAGGCGCTAACCTAATGGGGAGCGAGGAGATAGATAAGGCGCGGGCCCAGAACATACGATACACTATACGAGGAGAGGGGCTCCCCCAGGGCAGCTATCAACTACTGATAGCTGACACTATCATGACTACTGCAGTATCAATTAATAACACACCGATATCGGGCACCCTACCATTCGCGTTCCGGCCCCGCTCTAATGGCATACTCGAGGTCGAGCTATTCCTACCCGCACTACCCCCCGGTGTCCATGCCGTAGTGCTACAGTCTGATACACTGAGTGTGGGTAATACGCTATCGATATTCAATAATAACCTGACCCACGTAGCGCTAGGCGGGGCGGCCTCCTGGGGCCTACCATCATCCTCAATAGATACTCAGCCCCTCCCCCTGATGCCGAGGGTAGGCTTCGACCCACTGATGCAGACATTTCAGGCCCCCTCTGATATGTACCTGAGCGGCCTTGATATAAGGATAGCATCGGCGCCGGCATCAGGGGCCCTAGTTATATCATTGCGGGATGGTACAGCTACTACACCAGGGCAGATACTGCTAGGGGAAGCCCTTGTCAGTGGAACCGTATTACCTGACATACAGGGGCGGCTCTGGACTAAATACGTATTCCCTACTCCTATCTATCTCAAGGAGGATCAGTATTATACACTAGGCTTCCGCAGTACAGAGGGAGACTGGAGCGTATTCACTAGTGAGATAGGAGAGGCCGATATACTAGATGCGGGGCTACTAATAGGACAGCAGCTAGGCATAAATGGTAACCTCTGGACTAGTGATGGTACTATCATCTCTAATCACGAGAGAGAGGATGTTAGTATGCGACTCTACCGCGCTGTATTCCCGACGACTCCGATTAGTATAGACCTAGGTAGCTATAGCTCCAGTATGACGGCCTTCGCCCTCAATGTACGAGACATAGTACCCGCAGGCTGCACAATAGACTACCAGTACAAGGTGGGCGTGAATCCTAACTGGATATCCATAGCACCCAATACGCCTGTATGTCTAGATAGAGTAGAGTCTATACTCTATCTACGTGCAGTATCTACAGGTACGGCAGCCCTAGCTCCCATTTTAGAAATAGGGACAGTATCCATCTATCGTAACCTGTCACCCACGCAGCATATATCTAACTGGCAGCCTATCCTGCAGACGAGTACGAGATTTACAGTAGCCATAACAGCATTAATGCCGCCATCGAGTACGTTACAGGTGAGGATACAGTTCAGCACGGGGGGCTGGCACGTTCTAAGCAACCCAACCACAGTCACGCTAGATGCAGGACTAGGACTATCTCGCCTAACTTATGTGTATGTATCTCCCGGCCCGCGTAGTGGAGAGCTGAAGTGGTCTATAGACGCATTTGGAATCTCGACAACAGACGTGCCATCTATAATGGAGGTAGTAGTATATGGAACGAACTAAGCTACTATTCACGGATGGCCGCCCCCTACAAGCACGAGAGCTCATAGAGATGCAGGATCTCTTACACCTACAGGTAGAGGAGATGAGCCGCAGTCTATACGATGTCTATTACCTAGCGGAGGTAGATATAATATGGGCGCCCCCCAATCTAACAATACAGGGTGGTCTGATATATATAGAGGAGGAGGGCTGGTATCGCATCAACCCAGCCCAGCTAACTATAACTGGTAACACCAATGTTACACTCCGCATATACCGGATAGATTATGATGGGCGCAGTATCCTATTCCCTGAACCAGTAGTAGGGCAGGACGGTTACCCATTCCTGCAGATATCGGGGGGCCAGATACTCATATACGATGGTAAGCGATTCAGTCGGGCCCCGCGCAGTAAGGTAGCATCACTCGAGGAGGCCATAGAATTAGTAGACAAGGAGGTGTACGGCAATTACATCCAGCGAGGCCTAGAGGTACTGGGTCTACGCTTCGATAATGCACTAGAGATAGACCTAACACAGAACCAACCTATTCAGCGTCTGGCCGTCCAGCCCGGCCGGGCCTTCATAGATGGTAAGATAGTGGATCTATACGAGCCTGTCTATCTGCCCATGGTGGTTAGTGGTGAGATCGTCATAGATAAGAAGGGTGAGGTGAGAATAGGTACGGGGCCCCTCACGCTAGCGCGTATACGTAATAGTAAATTAATAGCCAGCGATAATAGATGGGTAGAGCCCGGCCTACTGCGAGATCTACAGGTTAAGTTGAACACACTACGAGAGGAGGCTATAGATATAGCCCTAGAACGACTTAACTTCTACTCGGGGGCCCCGCGTATTCTAGAGAGCGGCTTCGTAGAATCCTTCCAGAATACACTGGGGACTGACATCACAGCTCCTGGCTTTGACTGCGCTATGACGGGTTACATGACACTACCGACCTCGTACAACACAATCAGGCCCGATAACCTAGCTATAAGCAGTAGTAGTAATGTAACCATAACGGAGTCTGGAGGGAGCCTGCAGACGGCGTATCTACGACCTGCCCCTGGCGTCATAATTGATCAACGGCGCGCTACAGGCAGTCTGGTACTAGCAGCCCAGACACGAGACGTGCGTATGACGCTCAACCCACCAGTAGTAGCACCCGATGCAAGGCGCATCGAGTACCAGGTAGGGCGTCTCACTATAGCCACCGAGGCAGTACAGGTCACAATCACTATACAGGGTCTGTTATCTCTAGAGAGTGGTATAGTATTACAGATAGACGGACGGGCTCCCCAGGCTACAGTAACCCGTGGCTCTATAGAGGACGGGCGCTATAGGGCTGATGTCAACGGTATACTAATAGCAAATATAGCAGTCCCTTCTAGTAGCGCAGCACTATCTATAACAGCAACAGGAAGTGGATGGACAATAGGGCAATGTCTGGAGTTTGGTTCCACTGGAGCCCCCGTACCAGTTATAGTACAGGTCAGGGAGGGTATGGCACAGCTATTTACTCTATCAACAGCCAATACTATAACGGGTATACGCCTATATTCTGCGGGGGCCATAAGCGCTTGGGTGAGTCTAGTAGCAGCACCCAATAATATACCAGAGGAGAGGGAGCTAGGACGGGTCCGCCTACAGGTAACGAGCGGTAGCCCTGATACACCAGTAGAGTTAACCTTCGACCCGCCCATCAATCTAGTGGCAGGTAGTTACTGCGTGGTTATTAGTGCCACTAGCCCAGGTTCTATGCACATCAATACAAACGCACAGCCTGCTATATCACGAAACCAGGAGGGGCCCGACATACCCGGCTACCTCCTGACACGCAGTGGTAGTAACTGGCAGCCACAGACCAATAGTGATCTAACATACCAGCTAATAGGAGGGAGTCTAGGTTCGACAGGCTATATAGACTTCACCTATAGCCCAGCGCCTGAGGCAGATACTCAGGTAGACCTAACACAGCTCAATAGCCTCTGGAGTTATAACCTAGGTCAGGGGGGCTCATTCTCTACCTTCTATAGAGAAGGGCAGGAGCTAGTGCCCTTACCCGAGCGAGCTACGGAGCTGCCAGATAATCTAGAGATGAGGCTAGTGCTCTTCACTACAGGTACGACACCTATAGTCTACCTCAACAGGAGTATGCTAATTATAGGGCGGGCCCGTTCTAGAGCTACCTGGATCAGCATAGATTATCCTACGCGTGACTACACTAACGTCAAGGTTATATACCGCGCCTTTCTACCGCAGGGTAGTCGTGTGGTAGCCAGTGCCAGCTCCAATGGGGGCCAGACGTGGACTGAAATGCCTACTCCTACCACTACGCTGGTAGATGGTAATATACCGCTTATCGAGAATGAGACTACATTGTCCGACCTCACTCCCACTGTATTAGTGCGTCAGGGTGATAATGATGTACCATTGGTCAGAAATCGCATACGCATTAGATTACAAATAATTGTAAGCGGCACCATAACTAGATTACCCTATGTCTCGAGCCTGCAGTGTCTGACATATTAGAGAGTATAGTAGAGCGTATACCAGTTAATCACGCTGTGCCCCTCATCGCAGGGGCACTATATCGTCGTACTGTATCACAGCTGGCAGCGCGGGGCTACGATAATAGACTGGCCCTACTATTACAAGGCCTCCCTATAGCTGACTTCACAGATGAGGAGCTCGATTACCTAACAACGCTACCACTAGGCCTCCTAACGGCAGGTATGACTAATACGTATAGAGAGCTGTATTACCGCGGGCAGTATATTCATATACCCTCTTATCTATCTGACCACACCATAGCCCAATTCTTAGTAATAGTGGAGAGCCTGCGTGAGTAATACCTTATCTTTAAATAGCACTATACAACTAGGTCATCCCGTTAGAGTAGCGTACTTTGAATTATTAGGTCAACAGGATGCAAATGCACCACTACCTATTAATGAGGTTATTTTTAAACTAAGAGAAGTACCTAGTAGTCGTAGTACTCCTTATATAAATCTTCTATCTCAATTATTATCAACAGCAGATGGTTCCTTAAGAAACAGCGTATTAGCTGAAGTAAACCCAATAATTGAGAGAGATGGTAATAGTAATCCTAATATTCCAGGTATGCGGGCGACTATTCGCAATACTCCCCCACGAGTAACGGCCGCCGCACCTAACACAACAGTTAGCCGTAAGCTGGGGTTAGATGATGTAGTACCAGGTAGGGAGTATCCCGTTAGCTTCTATCTTAGTTCCCCTCCCTACAATCTCGATATAAATGTTCTTGTAGAACTATTAGATAAAGACCAATTAAATGATGAAGCCAGAAAAGAGGCTATAAAGTACCTCAGAACAATTCCTACATTGCCTACCACGACTAGCCTCACCCAGGAAGGAAAAGACAAGGCCAGAGACTATATAGCAAGACTTGTCACTCCGCGTAGTACAGGCATACCTACAGGTAGTGAAGTAGATACTTCTAAGGGGGATGTCAGCAAATTAACAACTAAACAGGAGCCGACTATAACGTATCCACCTGCGGCGGACTGGGGTATGAGGGTTACACAAGTAGACACTAATAAGAGTTATTTCTTTAGTCTATTGCCGGCTATGGACTCAGTCATACCTATGACAGCGAGTAAGGATGTACCCAACGCACTGCCGGGATTACACATACGAGTTAAGGCTAATATTGCTAAGTTGCGGGTACCAGGCAGCACACCTATCTACCAGCACATGGGGATAGATAGTGTGATGATAACTGTAGTAGGGATGTTCACTGGAGTGGATGGCGATAAACCGAGCCCGGCTACCTATCTATCTCATGCTACTGGTAAGGATAAGGTCGGGACTCTTATGGCTAAGCTAGATACTTATGGCGCTATGCAGAGCTTCTACGAGCACGCATACCTAAGCGGAGCTGATCTAGACGTAGAGATTAACATGGCGCGCTACCAGGCCTTCGACGTAAAGGAGGGGGTGATACGTTCAGCTAAGACAGGTAATCCCCGCTTCCGCGGACACCTATCACTACTCGAGGTAGCACATGCGCGTAGTGATAGAACATACTATACACTACAATTCGAGACGCGCTCTCTAACGGAGGATAAGTGTGAGATAACTAAGATAGAACACATACCCGCCAGTCTCAAAGAGCCTATAAGCCGGACTACAGAAGAAGAGCTGTCCAGTGAGGTGGACGGCGCCCTGGCTATAATTGATGATATTGAAATGGCTGAGCAGGGAATCGATGGCAAAACACTCTCTCAATGGGAGAGCGGGGATCCTGACCCCACCGGTCAGCGCCTTAGCGTACATGAGGTATGTGATAAGGATAGGACGTGTAGATATTACGTCGTCTCTATAGGACAAGTATTTGAAGTAACTGATAGAGAAGCAATAGAAAAACTTAAGAATGAAAGAATACAGTAAACTTATACATACTGAAGCAAGTATTGAGGCTACGGTGCAGGCCGTTACTGTAGCCGCGGGCTCCGTACCTACGACTATTAACATTGTAGGAGGAGTAGTAACAGCAGCATTCACCGCAGGGGCTGCTACGGGTGATCTCATTAATACAGTTGCTAATGGAGATAATAGGCAATACACAGCTGTTGAGGCAGCCAGGGACGCAGTAACTATACTGGCTCCTACTAAAATAGAAACTGCGGCGCTCGGCAAGGTAGTTGGTGTTGGTACTAAGGTTGCATCTATCCCAGCAAGACTCGCAGGTAAGGTTGTATTAAAGAATGGTATATTAAATACTGGGCCAGGTGCTAAGATAACTGGTAGCCTGGCTCAGTCTACTCAAGGCGTTCGTAGTGCTATTCTCTCTACTGCTAATAAGGCTAAGAGTAGCGCAGTGAACTTCACACAGCGCGCCACTCCCGGCATACTACAACCTCCCTCGAATTATCTTAGTAGTAGTGACGTCGCGGCTAGGTTCACTAGATTTATAACTCCTGGCCTAGGTAATATAGCTCGGACTAATAATGCTGTTAATACGCAGTCAACCTTAACAAGAAGGAATATTCCTAATATAGATAAGGTAAATCAAGAAAGTGGCGACATAGCCATCCAAATGCGTAATGAGAATATATCTATAGATGATGCGTCTAGATGGATAGCCGATAACTATCCAAGTGCTGATGTTGAAGAAGTACTACGTGCTAGACAAATTATACGTAATAATGTTGATTTTCCAGTAGAAGATGATCCTGCTTCGTTAACCACTACTCTGTACAGAGAAGGTTATAGGCCACAGGACATGAACCCGGCCGAATTAGTTAATTATATTAAGAATGTTAGGCCCGGCGTATCTGACAGCGTTGCGACTAGTTTAAGGTATCAGGTACTCAGTGAATATAATGAGAAGTATCCCAGAGCTATAACTGATGAGGGTGTATATAATAACATTATAAAAATTGCTAATACTCTACGCCCAGGCGCCACTGAGATCCAGAAGCTCAAGGCTCTTGAAAATATCTCTGATAAAAAGAGAGCTCTCAGAATACTTAACGAGATACTAGATAAACGATTAATTGGTAATATAAGAGTTACTTTAGTAAAACCTCCAGAAGAGGAAGTACCTCTTCCACTTAATCCTGACGGTACCCCAATTACCTCAAGCCCTACTGTAGGTTCTATTGATGATGAACCTATTATTATTATAGACTATACATTCGATACTATTGATTCTATAGTACCTATACCTACGAATACATTAACCGCACCAGCTGTACCAGTAGGATCACCCCACAATACATTACAAACTAATACAGGTGCTGGTAATACACCTGTATCTGCGCCGGCCTCTCCAGCTAATAAGGTTATTTCTATTACGGGAGGGGGCGTCATATCAGAAGAAGCAGTTGCTAACCAGCTTACTGCAGAGCTAGAAGACTACCCGATAACGGATTCAGTACTTAGAGAGACAGTAAGGGTCAATCTAGAGAATAAACAGGCAATAGTTGAAGGTAGTCAGATAGAAAGTATATTAAATCTAGTCAAGCAAAAGATTAATCGCAGGTCTCCAATAGTACCTAGAGTAGCTAATACAGGTGATATACGGGATATAGTAGAGCAACTACCTGATGAGCTGGGTACGCCGACTAATCAAGTGGTAGGGCAGGCCCCAGATGCTACAACTGGCCAGGCTACTATTAACCATTCTACTCCGTCTATACAAGTAGAACAAATAGCAAAGAATCAGGCACAAGCAATATTAAATGCTGATCCCGTCATAAATCCTGATACGCTATCTAATAATCAGATACTCGCTCTTGTTGACGTAGCCTTTGCGGTAGATTTTAACAGAGATCCATTTGCTACTTCTATACGTAATTATATAAAAGTTCTGAAATAAGGGAGGGTCTAATGAGATTACTGATATACATAGGTCAGTCTGTAACTATGAGATATCTAGTAGGTAAGGTAGAGTCTCAGGTGACGGGTACTCTATCTATCACTGATAAGATAGTGACAGTGGGGCCCGCCCGTTCTAACCTACGAGATGTGCTGACTATAATACAAGGCAATAATACTATCTACACTAGGCCAGATGGCACGCCGACCTATAACGCCCCAGTGGCGCAGACACTAACACGTCCGTTTAACTGGGCTGTTGACGCAGAGGCGGCTGTGATAGAGTACCTAGAACAGGGTATAGCGCCAGAGGTACAGCTCATACGCCGTACTGCGTTAGTCACATACATAGATAGCATTATAGTAGAGGCAGTCAGATTAATTGATAATGACCTCATATTAGAAACAGCAGCAGGAGATGTAAGAACGCCAGTCAGCGCAATACTCCAGATTACTACTGGGGTTCCATCTCGATGGAGTGATAGTATAATAGACCTAGAGGTATGGTTGGAATCTCTGGGCTCAGGTCGTTTCTACATAGATAGAATAGGAGACGCCACAACGATAGAGGCAGATACAGTCTATACTAGTCGGGGTCGTCAGATAGTAGGTAGACTAGGGAATATAACTGTAACGATGCCAATAGAGACAGTAGAGAGTGTAAGACAAGGCGATAAGACGTGGTTTAATACCCGGCCGCCGCGGGGGCCCATAGCTCGTGACCTAGGTCTACTCCGCGCTGCTACTAGATTTATACGAAATTACACAATAAATGAGACTATAGGCGCAGAGTTATACGAGACGTATCTAATAGATGGTACTCGTATAAACAGCCGGGCCATGTATTTACAGAATGGCTGCATAGTATTGGCAAATGGGCCAGAGAGCTGGTGGGTCAGTGTAAGAGATGTAAGGTTACTGACGGCTACTATGTTCTCTGGTCTATCAGTTAATACGCTTATACCGTTAGGCAGGTCTACCCCGCAGGCTCGCACTGTGCCTATACAATCATCTATAGGCGTAATATATAGAGAAGGTGACTATAAACCCATATTCTTCTTATCTATAAGAGAATGGAGTAATATATTCATTCTTGCTACATACGAGAATGATAATTACCTAGTAGCTAAAGAGGAGATTGGCCGAATTGAGTACTATTAAACCATGGCAAGAACTAGTAGCAGAACAGCGGCGGCTCAACCCCGCGCGGCCTTATCAGCCGCAGGCAGGTCTATTTGAGTATAAGGGCCTAGATGCACTAGTCATAGAGGCAGAGAGTTATACATGGGTAGGAATCCAGTGGCTGGGCGGCGATTTATGGGGCCGTCGCGGCTGGCAGGAGATAGCCGTATTTGTAAGAATAGATGGCCAGAGCTGGGCCAATAGGCGATATATCTACTTACCAGTAGATTTAGTAAAGCATCTCCTGCCATATATACCAATGGTAGATGATGGTTATACACTACGCTATCCCTCAGCGGATGATCTAGTACCTATATTCAGTGGTAGGGTGGTGTTGTTAAGTAGTCAGGGTATACACCCCCTATTACCCGGCTGGGTATGGACTGGGCGAGTGATATGGCCTTACTATGAATATCAACACGTATCAGGTAATATAGCGCCGCCTAATACTCTCCAGTGGAGTAAGTTAAGACCTACTAATCTACTAGATCCCCTTGGTCCACCAAGCGTAGAACAGATGACGCGTACACTACCTAATCTAGTAGGTGAGTTACCCACTAGGTTAGAGGAACCCTGGATAGGAACGTATACGGGCTGGTCTACTATTAATTATGGTGAGGAGACTACGCTATATCAATATAGAGCCCAGACTCAGGAATTATTCCTACTAGATAGCCCCCCATTATTAGATAGTATTTTATACAAACAACAGTGGTTAATTGATAGGGTGCGCCTCAGCCATAGTATTGTACAGGGCATAGTTATACAGCAGGTAGTAACAGCAACATTGAAATTATGGTAACTAAGCTAGATCTAGTTAAGGATAGAGCTATTATACGAGGGGCCCTCTGGGATCTACTGACTATACTACGTCAGGGAGACCTAACAGCACTACAGTGCCGGGGCCAGATACGAGATGGAGAGGATGGTGAGTTATTTGCTAACTTTGAGTTTGAGCCTCTAACTACAGTAGATATAGATGGAGTGATCTACACACGTATTAAACCCTATTTAGGTGCCACACGTACTAAACAAGTACCTACTACAGCGCCCCGCCAGACATGGTTTTATGATATAGAGTTATATGACCCCCTCGATGATGATATAGTGTATAGAATCATCGACGGCACTGTAGAGAGCCGCCTAAACATAACATTACCTTAACATGTACACAAGAGCACTATACTCCTTCCTACTATCTCAGATTAATACTAATCTAGTAGTCATTCTAATCAATCGGCCCGAGCTAGGTATAGGTACTGTATTAACCCCCACTGAGATAGATGCCCGCCTGAATATCACTATGGCTGAAGCAGCCCTCTGGGAGATTAGTGGTTGTAGTAGATTCATCGTCACTACCCCAATCATCACTATCCCAACGCGTACAGCACCCACTGCTAGTTTGGTTGCTACTGCTACATTCACGCCATCAGGGGGGCCGATAGGGCCCTTCACTCATGCACTGGTAGTACGGGGGGCTAACCTAACTGGTGCCAGTCCAGCTAATGGTAATAACCGCGGCAGTAACGTGGGTACTGTAGTGCACATAGAAACCGTAGTTAGCGCACCACTCTCGGTAACACCACCTGCAGTATACAATTACACTATCAATTTACAGCTCAACTAGCAGACATGACCCCTATAGCTGCGACTTAGTAGAGAGGCCAGCAGGGTATAGTTCTATGGCCTCCTCGACTGCTAGTCTTATTCATTCGCATATAATAAAATTCCACCACCTCAATACTAAGCATAGTGTCAATTACTACACGAGCCGTGCTATAGTCTTTCAAATATATAGTCAAGTACATGCGCGGTGCCTGCTATTAACCACGTAGTGGGGGGCATACTACTAAAGCATTGCTGTCTAAACTCATTATTCATTGTGATTAACCTCGAGTCATTAATTAGAACACGGGCCCCTGCACTATTAGGGGCTCTGCCACTATTAGATTGGTGGATAATACAATTACTCAGTAGTACTGATTACCCCGTTGTAGTTCTCAATAGGGATATACACTCTGTTAGAGTGCCCGCTCCCTACGACATGATAGATAGTAGGGGTAATTTTATCATGCACTCAGAATTAGATAGCTGGGGTCTAGAACCACTGCAGAGAGCCATCCTCTCTACTAAGGAGGAGGGCAGTATAAGCGCATACATACTACGGTCAGGCAGCTCTAGTACTATTATAATCTACACTGCATTCTCTCGAGACAATAGTCTAGATCAAGAGGTACAATTAGAGGTCCCGCAGAATACAACGGTAGCAACTATCCGCTTCAATTCAACTGTGCCCTGGACACTACGCTATATAGAATCGCCCCCCCGCTTAGAGGTACCAATACCAGACGAGTACATAGAGCTAGAGATAGACGCGGGCCCCTATATTATGAGTACCATATCATCTATATATCTGAATCCATCACTACCAGTAAACACAATATCGGGCCCTGCAGCAATACACATGATACCCCAAGGTGACGTATTCTATGTTGCTATAAATGAGGATCCTAATTTAGTCAAGGCCATACAATCTAACATAGACATAACAGAATACACAGAGACTAAGAATATGTATATGGAGGTGACACTTGGCGCGTAAACGTAAGCTGGATCCAATAGAACTATTCGATGAGTTAGCGTATGAAGGTTTAGCTCAGGTTAGGACTGGTCACGTTATAGGTATAGTTGAATTTGCAGAGCAGTATCTACTGGCCCCCGGCGATACATTATTCCCGCCTCAGAGAGCTATACTGCGCGCTCTCTATAATGAGCCCCTAGCAGGGGATGAGCTAGCTATACTACAACGATGGGCTGAGCAAGATGTAACTACCTGGGTACCAGACCGCTCTTACGTCAATATGGTACTAGAGTGCGGGCGACGAGGAGGTAAGAGCGTACTAGCAAGTATATGCGTGCTCTATGAATTCTATTGTCTTATCAACCTGGATAACCCAGCTAAGCACTATGGTCTCCTGAGTGGATCCCCTATAGCCATATTCGTTATAGCGCGAAGCGGGGCCCAGGTCAATGAGACGCTATTCGGCGCAATCAGGGGCTACGCTAGCCAGAGCGCGTACTTCAAGGGGCTAGTGAACAGTGGTCAGATAGAGATACTCACGCAGGAGATACGTTGCCCGACTAAGAATATAGCCATCTACGCTAAACACACTAACTCGCAGTCCCTAGTAGGTTATTCTCTCAAGATGTTGGTTCTAGATGAGGCGGCCCGCTTTGAGTATAACGAGCTAGGGGAATCGAAGGCAGATGATATATGGAGTAACGTAGCTAAGGGGCTGAGTACCTTCGGCGATAAAGGTAAGAAGATAGCCATCAGTTCTGCTTGGGGTGAGGGGGACTACATACAGAATCTCTATAAGGTAGCGACGCGCGATGCGCGCATGGTGGCATTTCGTCTACGCACCTGGGACATCAATTTACGACCAGAGGTCAGTGAGTATAGCCTCAAGAATAGTGAGGACTACATACGCGATCCCGTGACAGCAGCTCTGGAGTATGAGGGCATGCGCTCTAGTAGGCACGGCTCCTTCTTCCAGAAGGAGTATATAGAGGAGGCAGTTAAGGGTCTCTCTTGTCTGGATGCGCGCTCTATACCACTGAATATAGCCAATGGGGATGATACACGCTATTACGTATCACTGCAGATAAATAGACTAGAGAGACTCAGTGAAGGCCGTTCCTATCTACACGTAGACTACGGGCTCAAGAAGGATAGTGCCGCTATTGCCTTCGTAAGGAGCACTAAGCTAGAGGATGGTAGATGGGGCGTCATAGTAGATGGTCTATTAGTGTGGAAGCCCTATAGTGATAGAGATGATAGTGGGAGGGGTATACAGCGTATAGTCTCCTACCTAGATATAGAGGAGAAGTTAGTGCAGATATGTCAGGCCCGCAATATTAATCTCTGCTCATTTGACTCATACCAATCTCAGTCCACTATACAGCGACTACACGCTCACGGTATACGCTCTACTGAGATGAGTACCACTAATACAGCGCAGCTGAGTTACTATAACCTAACGCGACAACTACTCAATGAGGGGCGACTGATACTACCTCGCGATAGTATCTGGACGCATAGTCTGATGGCCGAGATGGGCGGTATATTACAACTGGCTAGTGGTAAGATAACTCACAACGAGCGAGCCAGTGGTAAGGACATAATAGATGCTGTAGTCAACGCTGTATTCAACTGCGTTAAGGAGGACAGTACTCTCATGGGATTCAGTATGAGCTCTAGTGGCATCAAGAGTATCAGTAGCAAGACACTCAAGAAGAATAGAGAACTAACTACAGCTCGCGGTAAGGGGTTACTACTAGCAGCGCGTAAGCGGCGGCCCTCAATCTAATACGAATGTCATGTCCACAATAGATAAGCTCACCTCATCCATGATGTATTAAAAGCTGTCCCCAGGCGCGCCATAACCATAATGAAATTATCTCCAGTTGTATTTAAGTTCCAGGAATTATTCAGCTCGTGGCGATACTACCTGTATATCACGCCGCCGCGTTCTCTTCGTGGGGTCACGCCTAGCACCAGTCAGAGAATACATCTCCAGTCGACTATACCCCTACGTTTATTGCTGGCCCCCTGCGAGCCAG
Organism: Microcystis sp. M20BS1; assembly: GCF_020245305.1. Lineage (NCBI taxonomy): Bacteria > Bacillati > Cyanobacteriota > Cyanophyceae > Chroococcales > Microcystaceae > Microcystis > Microcystis sp. M20BS1. The sequence goes on from NZ_JADBUZ010000015.1 coordinate 20,066, forward strand.
AGTATATACCGCTAGCCTACCCCCAGTACAGCACACCGCGAGCCAGCGAGGCATTCAGACTAGAGAATGCGTATAGGATAGAGATCTGGAGATGGAAGCAACAATCTAAGGTACCAGGGCGCGTAGTCCAGGACTATCAGGAGTCATTAGTAGACACACGATACTGGTGGATAGGTATGTCTACCGGCCGCGAGCGTATAGAGGTAACACCAATAAACAATATAATTAGTTTATTCGATTACCCCGATATACTAGCAGGCATCGTTGTTAAAAATACACTGGGCGCTAATGTAGATTACACCGTCAAGGACCAGAGCACTAGCCGAGCAGAGCGCTTCACGGCAGAGATACAATTACCTAATAATGATCCCGTAGTAGTAGAATACGATACACCGGTAGTGCCGGTAGAGGTCTCCTATACAGATAATATAGAGGTCAGTGAACAGTGGAATCGGATCTACTAAAACAAATAGAGGCGGCGGGTAAATACCCATCGGCTGGTATTGGTTTACTAGAGGGCTACTCTAGCCGATTCGGCGTGTCATCTCTCAGTGAGACTCAGCGTTTTCTAAGAGATGCGCGCCCGAATAGTCTAGAGGCGGCCTTGTTCTCGCACAATAGGTTCCACTCAGATTTTACCCTAGAGTTATTACACGATACTTTTAATAAAGAGAGCTTCAGGGCAATAGGCCAAGAGAGGCAAGATGAATTCTATCAGAGCATGAAGCCATATATAAAAATGGCAGAGGCTATATTTACTAATGAGGTGGATTTATACGATGAGGTAGGTGGTACCGTCGTAGTCGACATGACTATATCTAAGAGAGAGTCACAGGCATTAAAGGCAGCATCTAATAATCTAAATGTCATACCCTATACTGCTAATAAGGGCCAGGGTACTACACTGATGCACTCTAAGCTCGAGTTGATCACCAGAGAGGACGGTACTGATGTAGGTAGAGTACACACGGCTCCTTATATAACCGAGTACGGAACTAATGCCCTCGAGGTAGGAGCGGTAGTATCAGGTATCGCAGGGGCCGGCGCTATAATATCAGGCAGGGCCCCACGACTAGGTATAGTAGGGGCTATAGCCGCTCCCCTACTCATGGGCGCTGGCGTAATGCTCAGGAATACTAATAGTAGTCTTCTTGACATAGGCCTTAAGTCTGATAAAAAGGATGTATTCTACGAAACTAGTAACCCTAAGTTTGTTACTGAACTCCGCACTTATATGCGTTCCCTAGCAGATGGCAGGGAGCTAGATACTTCTCGCAATAGATTCATCTTAGGCGAGTCAGAGGCTATATTAGCCATGACCCGCGACGCACAGAGGGCTAATGGCATAGTGCTGAGCCCAGCAAGCTGGAGCCTAGCTCAAGCAAGAGATGATGATGGAAATATCATCAGTCGAGATAATAATTTAGATAGGACTCACTACTCCATACTAGAGAGCTTCGAGAACACTATAGTAGAACGGGCGTCCGACATACCAATATTAATGGCTACTAGTGGTCAGGTAGATTCCAGTATACGTAATCGTCTGCAGCAGGCCGGCGTTATAGTGGGCTCTAACGTAGGTACTCATTATAATAAACACCTATTTGAGAATATAGACGAGAAGGGCACCGATGTACTTTATATGGGCACTCGACGCTTCAGTGCTCAGCACAATAGGGAGATCATGATACGGTTGACTAGCGAGGATGACCCCGCTGCCTTCGCGTATTATAAGGGCATGTTACTGTCTGATAATAAGTTCAACGTCTCCGATATAGAGATGACGCAGATGGGGTATACCAATAAGTCATTTATACGTGCTACTACTGGTACTACTATATCTCAGCTACCCAGCTTCCTGGGGGCCTCTCATTTCTATGAGGTGGCTATCAATAACGCAGCCCGCGCTCGAGTAAGCGGACACCTAGACTGGAGAGAATCATTAGAGTCTTATACCAATAGGCCGGGCATAGCCACACAGAACTACTTAGCGCGCGCTGCGCTAAGTGGGGCCCCCAGTGCTGTGCCAGACCAGGTCCGCGATTACGATAGAGCTCTATTATCGCCAGGCCTAGGCTCTCTCATTAATGAATACACTATCATGGCCGGCTTCGGCAGGCTATATAAGGATGAGGTGGGGGTTCTACCTAGTATAGCGGGGGCCTTCGGTGCAGTACTAGATAGAACACTGACATACTACGGTACGTTCTTCGACTACGACGAGACGCGCGATAGTATGGTACCGGTGGCTGGTGTATACGAGAATGCGCTTACATTTGCTAGTAGCTTTGTAATGACTACAGCGGCCAGTATGGGGCTATACTTCAGTGTAGGTATACCACTAGGTTACATAACTGCAGAACTAAATAAGTCGATGGTCCAGGGCACTATCGATAGCGCTGTACAGAAGACAACAGGAAAAAGATATCCTCAGCACTTACCTATACTAGACATTGCCCCCGTCGATAATTTCGAGTTAGCTAAATACATGCAGGAAGTTCAGGGGCTTAGCGGAGGCACCCTCGACAACTATTACACTAATCGTATAAATACACTGCCTGCCCTCAATAACCTATTTTATAGAGAGAGGGGGGCCACCTTCTTCGAGTATATAACTAAGCCCTTCATACTAGATGTCATGAATCCCTATGAGAGAGGGAGTGCAGAGGACATTAAGTTAAGGCGCTCTGCGGATGCCTTCCATGATTCATTGCGGCGTCCTATTGGTCTAGAGACCACTTTTGAAGAGAGGTATAACCCAGTCTCGCGTGAGATGGAGCCATTCCTAGTGTCGCTCAGGGCCACTAACATAGGCTTTGAGAGACAACGAGAACTAGCAATACTAATTGACGAGGTAGGGGCTAGTCTACCTGCTGCACCCTGGCGCTGGGGATGGGGGGTGGGTAAGGAAGACAGCCGCTCCTTTGTGAGTATGGCAGAGGTATTCAGCTTCAGTGAGATGGCAGAATCCTTCCATAGAATCTTAGGTACTGGAAGCCAGAGCCTCAACTACATAGTCAGTAGTAGCGAGAATAACACTAGCGGTATGAAGGGTCTCCTCATGCGAGGAGGCGCTATGCTGGGGGGAGTGATGCGTTCTACTAAGGCGCGCCTCCAGGGCAATAACTTATTTATGGGTATAGGGCCCATAGCAACTACTAATCTAGCTGCAGAGTATAAGGAACTCATGAAGTTAGAGAGACAGATGTTAGTAGAAAACCTACTGACATGGGAGGTAGGCATTAACGGACAAGGTAGTCGTCAGATAGGTAATATACAAACTCTGGAACAGCGCCAGTTAGTTGCTAAGTTTGTAGATCAGCTGATAGTATACAATCAGGCCATACAGAGTAGTCCTCACTATCAGCAGGCAGTACAACGGGCAGCGGGGGCCACGGCAGCTCAAGAGGATCTATTCAGATTAATATCAGGGCGTAATAGTCGCTTCCTGACCTCATCGTTCTTCCGCAATAAGGGTATTATAGGTGCCTCTGTATTGGCTCTTATGAATGTACAGACTGGCCTAGCTAATATACTAGATGCCAGTGGGCCTAGTTTCCTGCGTTCTATTAACCTACAGTTCGGTACTGTCGACGTAGAGGAGGTGCGCTACAATAACCGCAATCTAATGCTCGAAGGGCCCGTCATGGGGGCCGCCTATACAGCATTAGCAGTAGCCGGGGGTTATGTAGGTAGTGAGGTATTCGGCAGTATGGCTATTAATCGGTATAGTCTCAGCGATGAGTTGTATGCCAGTGGTATGAGTCGTCTAATATCCGCAGAGGCGGAAGGAGTACTGAAGCGAGGCACTCTAGTCAAGAAGGGTAATAGATTCATGACGTGGGGTCTAACTACAGCAGCGCTACTATGGGCCCCCCGCATCATAACTGGTGTAGGTAACTTTATAATGAATACCTTCAACCATATAACAGGACAAGAGGGGCAGGTACTAGACGAGAACTACGCAACAGTAGGTAGTCTCCAGGCATGGAAACAATCAGTACTCAATAGGGTCAATACAGGCACGCTAGTTGGCAATAGAACTGAGAGGACTCTAGAGGCATGGTCTGCATTCGTAGCAGGACGTATTAGTGCCCACACACCAGTAGCAGCTATAAGTCGACGGGCCAAAACTATAGAGGTCTACGCGAGTCAGGCCCCCACGTCCTACATACAGTTCTTCATAGCGGAGTCACGGCGCCGTGGTTCTGAGATGGATAAGGGCGTATACAGTTATAGTATGGGGGTACAATCAGCACCTGTACTGGGTATCTCTATGAGCGTGTCAGCCCCCTTGGCCTTTGACGCTAATAAGCCCTTTGCTGAGGCCTTTATATATAACCAGGAGAAGGATAACGTTATCAATTACATACAGAGCGCTGGTAATGTATCATTAGCAGTATCGTTAACGGCGGGTCTAGTTAGTCTATCTGCTCTGTTACCAGAGTACGCGCGCTCTAAGATACTACGCGATCCTACGATAGGTGCGGGTGCGAAGGATCTCAGCAATAAGATGACTAACTTAGCAGCACTAGTAGATGACTGGGGCGGCCGGGCCATGAATATACCCATAGCAGGTGCACGAACTGCGGTTGGTTCCTTCTGGCATTACTCAGGTAAGGTAATAGACACAATGGCGGGGTTTAGTTACGGGGCACTACAAGGATTCGACAAGCTAGATAGAAGACTAGCTAAGGTCATAGCTCTGAGTAACTTTATTGTACCCCCCGTACTAGGCGTACTATTTGGACTAACGGGCACGAGTCCTCTAACAAGTTCTCTACTTGTAGGTACTTCTCTGGCCTTTGCATATTCCTTCGCTATGAAGCACGATCCATGGCGTAGGAAGGTAGCGTTGCTACAATCTCGTGTAGCGAGAGTAACAGGTATGGAGGATATTAGGATAAGCCGCGGTATGCATACGGGTCTACGCAGATGGCGGGCCTATCGCATGCCATTACTTCTCGGCACTATAGCGGCCCTATTCCAGACTAAGACTGGGTGGAACATAAGTGAGGGTATGGACGACAATGTCATGACTCGACTAGCTACAGTAGGGCTCTATGCCGGCGTGAACGCTATGGCAGTAGTAGAACTAGCAGACCTCGGGCTAGACCCAGGCGCTACTATAGAGCGGTATAGTAGAATGAGGGCCAAGGTAGGTAAGATGCACCCACTGAACCCACTAGGTATGTGGCGTAAGCTACGTCTAGCCTCTCTTGAGAGAGACATACGGTCTGACTTCAATACTGTAGAGACCTACCTATCAGACTACCGTAATAATCGACGGGGCTATCATAGCTTTGATTTACTAGATGAACACCTGAAGACAGTTCATGGCAGAGTATACCATAATGCTATGAATGAACACGGCCGGCGCCCGTCTAACTTCCAGGTACGAGACATTATAGACGAGGCAGGTAACTATAGACTAACAAATTACGGTGAGAACCTACGCACCCTAGTAGATAGCCGGGACTACCTCAAGTATAGAAACGCCAGAATACTGGGGCCCGGCGGTAATAGACTATTGCGTTCTGCAGCGGCACTAGGCGTCGTGAACATAGCCGCTACTGCTCTTCTATTAAGTGTAGGTGCTGTATTATCTGGCTCAGGTAATCAGGAGGAAGCAACAGCGGGCTTCTATAACGCTATGGATGGCACGCCGCTGGAGTTCGTGTCTAATGCATTCCGTCTAGTCACACGACGGGATATAGCTGTGGCACCAGATCCCCTAGAGCCTCTGATTGTAATGGCAGATGGCGCCTATAAGCGTAAGCGCGGCGTGCGCTTAATTAACCCCATAGAGAGCAGCGTAGGGCGTATGAGTACTGCAATAGATAACCTACGCAGCAGCTTTGTGCTAAATGCCAGTAACCCATTCATGAGTGTCCTAGTATTTGGTACTAGTGTGCGAGAGGGAGAGCTAGGCTCGCGGCAGACCTTCTACATGCAGCTACAGTCTACTAACCAGGACATCAGTACGGCAGTATATTCTACAGCGCCAGCCTATATGTTCAAGATGGTCAAGGCAGGGGCCATGGGCCAGCTATACGCGCGCGACTACCGTAAGGCTAATATAACTGATGCCTCGATGAATAACCTATCAGAGGATCAGCGCAAGTTTATGGCCATCAGCGTAGTCAGTCTAACAGCGCGATTAGACCCACTGACTGATAAGAACCGCCGGCGCGTAACTAGCCCACTCAATAGAGCCAGCCTGGCCCTCTATAGAGCGGATCCGTTGATGAACATAGCGTTGAGTAGTCGCCTGCAGGTAATACGCAACTTCGCATATCAGCGGCCCGAGTCACTAGTATCTGAGATGACTAATCTAGGTAATCCTGATAGTATGAATCCCCGGGATAGTAAGAAACCCAAGTCATATCTAGACACGCTAATTGCATCGTTGAGTAAGGGAGACATGCGACTGTTAGCAGAAACTGCATTCCCTGGCCTGGCATCCAGAGTGGCTAACCCCCTCAACTTCGTACAATACGAGAACTTCATTAAGTACTCGTCGGAACGGCGTACAGGAGGTAGACGGGTAGATATATATGCTGCAGATGGAGACTGGCTGGAGATGGGCGCGCCTACATCAATGAGGACAGAGGAGAGCAATATCCTGGGGATGATGGGGTCCTTCTTAGTTAACTTCTGGGGTAAGGTACCACTAATCAACACACCCATTATGACGAGTCTAGCTGGGGGCGTTGCGGCCACTATGATTGCGGGCGCGATAGGCGCGATGATGAGTTTATTTGGCGTACTAGAGGGAGGGAAGCAGGCACGAGCCATAGATAACGTTATGACTGAGCTACGTGTTCTATGGGCCGGTGAGAGGGCGGAATACTTTATTATAACGGCACCTCAGGCTAAGAGTCCCCTAGGAGAGAACCGTATGAAGTATGAGGTGAAGCGCGGCCGCTTCACTTATACGCTACACGCTAGTCCACCTGATGGCATGGGCGGAGAGGTAGGGAGGAGAATAGGTTATTTCCTCAATAGTTTCATGAGTATGGCCGCAAATGACGAGATGGATACCCTAATGGCACGCGTATACGATGCCCCTATTATAAACGAGAGCACTGTACGCAATATAACTGATAGGGATGATCTAGTACGTAGATTAGTAGATAGTTTAGATGATACTATAAGCCGCGGGTCCGATAGCTTCCTAACTAAGATACTAAACCTACTAGATAGCGATATATCAATTAATAACGGGCCCGCCCCCTTCTCACAGAAGGCCTACTCACTATTAGGATTAAACGAGGAGACATTCAAGATACAGTATGGAGATGCTGACTCATTCCTAAGACGTCGTATACGCGAGGTCATCAAGGAGACGATAGAGCGCGAGGTTATACGTAAGATATCTCTTAACCCCGGCCCTGGCGATGCCTTCATGATATCATCGCGCTTCCGTGGTCTGACATCAGACGAACAGATACGCATCATAAGCGCTAGCGTACTAAATGAACTAGGCTTCCTATTCAAGGATATCAAGGAGAAGGCGCTGATAATGGCTGGGGCCACTACTGATATAGAAGTATTGCGTAGTCGCAATCAGAGAGTAGAGGACTGGGCCAATAAGCAAGGCGGTATTATAGATATAGAGCGGAAGAAGGCACCTCAATGGAAGCGTATATTCCACTGGGATAGCGGTAAGGCCCCCATAGCCGATCCTTCAGAGATAAAGGTCTACCCATTTTTTAAGGCGCGGCTCAGCGCACGGGGATCGCTTCAGGCATTAGGCGGCGGCATTATGACAGCCTGGGGTGGCATAGAGAGTCTAGATGTGGGTAGCGCATTCATAAGACTCGGCCGATCTCAACGAGATGAGTTATACACTGAGGCAGAGAAACAGCTACTTGAGGAGCATGCTGGTATGACAGTGCGTAACTCCATAACTGGTATAGTCACAGGTCTAGTGGCTGCTAAAGCAATAGGAGCTATAGGCGCAGCAGTTATGGGCGCCCCTCTAATAGCGGCAATAGGGGTGGTAGCAATAGGCGTAGGTATAGCAACAGGACTATTTGCGTGGGGCTATAAACACCTAGAGGCAGTCACCAAGGGCGATGCCTGGCAGGACTTCAGTCAAGCTAGTGAGAGATTCTGGGCCGGCGTAGATAGAGCTATAGGCGACATAATAGGAGATAAGATACCCGGTGTTCTATCACTAGGTAATGATCAGGTCAAGGGCGTCATTACATCAGGTATAGGTATGGCACTAGGTGTAATGTCACTAGTCGGGGCGGCTGCAAGCTGGTTCAAAGGCGCGGGCTGGAGTCTAATAGCTAAATCAGGCCTGGGGGGCTTCCTAGGAGGAACAGCCATATCTGCTGTCCCAGGTGTACACGAGACGTTGGCTCGTGGTAGTAGCGCCGCAGTAGAGGGCATGGGTAAGATAACAGGGCTGAACATGTTTGTCACGCCAACAGATTATCTACTAGCGCGTTATAAACAAGGGCCAGGCGGCATGACACTAGCTATGCCGGGGCGGGCCTTCCAGTACAACGCGGATAGATGGGCCGAAGCTAGCAAGGACTCTGCTGGTAGTAGGACGGCAGCTATGCTGTTACCGACACCTGATGGAGGGGATAGTAACATACAGCTACTAGACCCATTCACAGAGAGAGAGATAGCACGACGGGCCCGTCTCTTCAACGTAGAGATATTCGGACAGACCAGCTGGGTCAAGTCAGCGCGGGCCAGTAGTGATTGGGGCTCCATAAAAGTATACGCTAGGCAGCAGATGCTAGGCCAGTATAAGAACAACATGGCGGCTATTCGCGCTACTGTATCAGACACTATGAATAAGCTAGCCCAGTCAGCTACTCCTTATAGTGCAGAGGTGGCCCGTCTAGCCGTAGCCGTCAGTAAGGCAGTAGGCGGGCCTGCACCCGCTACTCAATCTCGAGTCATTATAAGCAATAACGGTAACTTCAGCCCCGAGCTCAAGGAGATAGCAGAGGAGGCAACACGGCGGGGCCATATAGCACTAATATCTCAGGAGACCAGCGCCGAGCAAAATGGTAATACAGTAACAGTCACAACAAGACCCAGTGACGATAATAGTCTCTGGGTCAATAGATTAGATGGTAAACTTGATAGAGAGGCAATGTTACGTATGGGCTAGGCCCTAGTGTCATGAATCCCCAACATTATTAGCTTGACACAATCTACCCTAATAAGCTAAGATGAGGAGGACATACTATGATCAAAGAGCCAGTATCCGCAAGGTTACTGGCTCTTTTCTAGCTTTGCATTATTGAGATTAGCCCTTTGCTTACGGCGTAGCTCTGGGCGAGATCAAGCCCTACGAGTTCGTTTTTCTCCGTACCGTAACAGAACTGGTAAAACTCTACGGTGGAGATAATCAAGGCGGGAAGCGATAGGTAGAACGTTTACTGAATTCAAGCTGGGCAGTGCGACAACACTCAACTAGCTTTTTGTAAACGTTATTTGAGATTCAGACACTTCTACCGTATTTAGAGGAATTAACCCCTCTAAACTATAACCATCTTCTCCTTCAGGATTGGAATAATGTTCAACAATAGTACCCAAATCACTCTGACTTAAACCATATTCAGGTAAATCTTCAATTAAACGAACTTGGGTAAATAAACTAAATTTCATGCTCTAACCTCCTTAGCAGTAGCGAATAGGCTATGTTTATAGTGCTTCCACACACCATCGCTATCGTCTACCTCAAGCACTCTATTGTTCCATCTGAGATACTTCCCACCGTGATAGTTTGTTTTCAATGAGCCTACCTCTAATTTTCAGATGAAATGGGCGATGACTAGACCAGATAATAGCGCAATAGATAAAGCCTAGTCGTATGTCCTGATAGAAGGTATAACCACATCTATCATAATTAATGGTACCACCTAGGCTAAATATAAATATACCTATGAATACATTAAGGCTATTATAGAGAAAGTATTCATCTAGTATATGCGTGCTATATTGTGATGCCACTATGCGAGGGGCTCCAACGTATTGAGGAGTGTCTTGGCCGACTGTATACGCCGGTAGATACGACTCGCTATAGCTGGATTCTCCTTGTTCACCTCCTCTATTACAATTTGCTTGAATCGGTCTATGGCCTCGAATTGCTTGACAGTCTCCATCAGTGCGCGCGCATCCTTCAGTAGTTGACGCTGTTCCTGTAACATAGATACCCATATTTCCTCCTTGACTTTCCTAGCCTTAAAAAATGGCTCATCATCGGCCGACTCGAGAGCTATAATACCTGCTTTAAGATCATTGAATATAGTCTGTAGCTGCGTCTGAGTATCAAATACAGAGCCATAGGGATACTCTACTCTCTCCATTATAGGCGCGCTTCTATAGGCGGTTACCCATTCACCTACCTCGCGCGCTGTAAGATCAACACCGTGCATAGATAAGGCGCGAGATATATCATTCTCACTGGAGCCCTTCTCTACTAACTGCACGACAAATTCTGTCATCCCACAAGCATCAATAGGATGGCGGAGAGCCACCTTATAGTTATCCAGTGGTTCAGATATTACAGGGTCATTGAATAATCTCTCTAGAGCTACTAACCGCTCCCAGAGGGGCTGCCACTCAATAGTTCCTATAAGCTGCTTACTATCAAGTAGACTACCAAAGTCATCTTTCCAGTCCCGCAGTTCCTGCAGTATATTAGTGTAGTCTGCCATCATCTACCACGCTATCTAAGTAATCAGCGGCCGTATAAACATTACCCTCGACGATCTCAGGGATCTCGATGTGCTTATCCTCTTCTTCCATCTGCATACGAATATCGATGGGGCCTAATACAGGCATAATATCAGGATTAATCAGATAATTAAGTAGTTGGATAGCAAAAGCATCAAACTTACGCTTAATGGTACTACTATCTACATTAAGACCGCCCGCAATGTCATTGCGACTGCGCTGCGTAGCCCAGAGCCAGGCAGCATGCCTGTATATGTCCGGGCTAGTTCTCATAATTAAATACATGCACTTACGCACTGTCTCATATGAGAATGTTCGATTGTAACAAGCAGACTCGAAATCAATCTGCTGATAGAACTTCTTACGCAGATAATTCTTTACTTCATCAAGCCAGGGGTTAGGTTTGGGCATACATATCCTCTATATACCCATTAATCTTATCGTACTAAATACCAGTATGTCAATTTAATAATCTATAGAGATCGAGTAAACTCTGTTCCTCTGCGAGCTCAGGGTAGCAATCATGGAGATAAGGACAAGGCTTACCAAAGGAATCGAGACAGGGGCTGTAGTTATCCTCAGGGTAGTGGTGAGGGTAGAAACCCGCCTTGATTAACTTGTGCGTGCCAAAGAATGAGGTTAGTACGCGATCCATGATGCTGCGGTCAATAGGCGTTAGTACCAGACTACCCTCCCTGACGTTATAGATACCCATAGCATCAACACGAGTGCCTGTCAATTTCTCATAGGCATAGGCATAGGCACAGAGCTGAGGGTTATACGCCAGCTTATCTGTAGTATAGGCAGACTTACTGGTCTTATAATCAACTATAGTTAGACCATGAGAGGTGATTCCCACCCAGTCAATGAAGCCCAGGAGGTTGATACCGGCATCACCGCCGCAATCAAGCGGCATAGGCACTTCATTGATAATAGTGCCGTCATTATACCCACTGATAGGTAACTCAACATAGATAGTGCGCTTAAACTCCTTAGGAGGAATAAAGGCCCGGCATAAGTTAAACGCGTCAGTCAGTGCGCCAATAACATCAAGCTCAGTATCCAATTCAGGATTAAGCATAAGCATATATTCATTAGCTGCATGCCGTAGAGCAAGGAGGGGTTCCTCTGCCTGCTTCCATGCAGTAGTAGACTGATAAGCGCTACTCACCTTACCGGCAGCCGTGCGTATGGCATCGGGACCCTTATAATCAGCGCGGGCTCTGTTATGCAACACTGCATAACCATCTACTAAGCCCATTAAGTAACTGGAGATAGTGGTCTGGTCCGACGCAGGCGTATTAGATACAATGACACCAGCGGCCATAAGTGCGCTTATGTAGGTCTCCTTGAGGCACTGCTCTAAATTATAATCATGTTCTACTTCAGGATCATAGTATAACTCGAGGGCCTCATGCACTAGGTTACCCAATAGAGTAGAGCGCGTAGCCCCACTCTTCCTATTGAGGTCAACGTATTTATGATAGAACTCCATCCCACAGCGACGATATACGCGCAGTGCACTAACAGAGTAGTAGGGCGGGCGTTCTGCTACAGATCGACTAGTAATAATATTAGAGGCCATCGATAACCTCTGCGCCATAATGAGCTAATAATACTGCCTCAGCCATACCATCATGGGGCTTATGGCAGAGAGGAGTCCTGAATAAATTAACAGTAGGATAGAGATCCACAGCAATAGATACGCTGCGTGTCTTAGTAGGTTTATTATAGGTCCATTTAATAGGCGGGGCCATATCGGCATAGTGCGATTGCCACTCACGGGAATCTACTACTACATAATTAAGACCTATACCCTCCAATAGGCCAATTAGTCTCCCATAGTTAAACATAGTCTTAGCGCTAGAACCCAGACCCTGGCGCTGCTCCTTTCCCGCAACCATCCTGGGCCGGACTACTATCTGACGCTCAATAATAGTAAGATGAGGTTTATAATAAGACAGGTAATTTTTAATTACCCCCATGTTTATATCCTTATCAGAGGTACTGGTAATTGGCATGATTCTAACATCAACTACATTATGGGTATCCCCCTTTTGTAGTATACAGAGCCCCCCAGCTAAACCTGGGTCTATCCCACATATAAATTTAATCAAGATAATCACCAACTAGTATATTATCATTATAGCACATAACGCCTGCTACACTGAGAATAATTAATTGAATTGAAACAACCAGGGATTCCAGGTTAGTTCAGTATTATCATCTAACGTAACAACCATTCTGTTCTTATGGCCAGTGTAGTAGTTACCCTTCGTGTTGTAACTATAACCCGCTGACTTAGGATACGTTGATTGATATGATATATTAGTAACTATCTTATTATTAATCTCATCACCTAGCTTGATGTGTATGGGAGGCCTGCCTGGAAGTAATCGATTAGTGAAGTAGAGTCGAATGACGTACGGTTATAACTACGACTAGTAGGGGCATACTGCTGCTTAACCGCATCAATATACATAGTAAACTGGAAGTCATCGCCCATATAGAAACGGGCCCACCCCTCATCAGTGAATAAACGTCTGAGCTCTAATTGTTCGATAGCCAGGTTATCAAAGGAGAGATTACACTTACCTATAAGAGAGGGTAGGGAACGCCGCCACTGCGCTATGCCTGCATCTACCTCAGGGCTATGATAATCTATACCGAAGCCGAAGTTCTTATAGCCTAGTATGAGTACCTTACTGGTTGCAGCGCTGAGGCTAACCAACTCATCGATTATACTAACGGGATGGATACCAGCGATGATGTGATACACGATGTTATCTGAGAGACGCAGTACTGGTCTCAGACTGCTATAGTTACTATTAGTGATTGAGATGCCGAGGCCCCGCACTAACTCCCGGCTTACTATGTCCTCTATTAGAGTAGCGTAGCGATGTAGATGACCCTGGTTAACGGTAATGTTAGCTATAAGCCCGCGGGCCTTAAGTTCTACTAGGTAATCCACTATATCAGGATGAGATAATGGATTACCCCCTCCGTTTGCTAACTCTACACCAGCAGGTATATCACTAAGGACATCGAGTAACCGTGTTAGGTCAGCGTGCTTACCATTACGAGTAGAACTCTCATGGCAGTACTTACATCCCATATCACAGTAGTCAGTGATCTTAATATCTATAGAGCAGGGATAGGCGGGGCGGCCCCCAACCACACTTGTAGTACGAACCAGGGTACCATCAGCATATAGAGTACACTCATAGTCACCATTAATATAATGCGCTAACGTTATCGTTTCATTAAACTTATTCATCGAATTACGGATAATTATCAGTATTAATCCCCATGATCTCGCAGGCTTCGATTAATTTATCTATCCCCCCGAACCATTTGACGGTAACATTAGGATGGCTCAACGTTTCTCGGAGCTCTTTGATGAGGCATTCACCTCTACGCTCTTCTGTGTAAGCTTCTGGAGAAGAATATAATTCGCATTCCCAATCTCCTACTTGACGGTGAGTATCAATATGAAACTTCTTGCCATCAACTACTATATACTTTCTACCGACTGATTTAATAGTTCCCCATGTACCATTCTCTTCGGGAATTACTGCCCATACCCTGGCCCCTTCTTTAATAAAGTCTTTCGGCAACATTTGATTTTCCTCTGGTAAATTAGTTTAGGCGAGCCCTACTAGTGATATCTAATTGCCCTTGTAAAAGAAGTCGCTAGCATACTCCATAACTGTTTTATTATCAATCACATAACTATAGTCATTATCACTACCGGTTAGGATAAAGCTATAGGGCGAGAATAGATAACGCATCATCATATCCTTATTAGCTACAATAGCATCGAGGAAGCCGTTCAACTCGTTGGCGTGGTCCATGTAGCCGCCATTAAGACTTTCGTATTCGTCATATACTACATCCTCGGCAGTTACAGCAATACCCTCTGATAGCAGGTAGAGTATTATGTCATAGGCGTCTTTCATCCTATCGTTAGCAGCGAAGCCCGTGTATAAATAACTAGCCTTGGCTGCTATAGAACTCAGGATACTAGTATCAGAACCAAATTCGCCAATCTTGAAATGTATTAATTCAGGGATAGTAAGGCTGGTCTGACAGGGAATAGATATACTATGGGTGCTCGAACTATTAGTTTCAAATACACCCTGACGGACTTGAATGCTAAGCATAGAGACTCCTTAAGAAATTGTAGATCTACTTACGACGGGTTGACACTAGTCTCGACAACAGAGGCACGACAGTGAGGGCTATCAGGTTAAGTCATTAAACAATAAGCCAATTATTGTAATAAGAGCGAGAGCCAGCCCTATAACTAACGGTGCATTATCCATCTTAACCTCCCAGGATTATTAATAGTGATTTAACATTAACTCTAGTGGAATGGGGAGCGCTATCGTTTATCTGCGGCGAAGGCGCGTTGTGTTAGCTTAGCCATATCCCTAATAGCATCCCATCCTGCCTCACCATATTGAGATACAGCATATTGCTCAACAGCGAGTAATAGATCAACTAACTCGCACTGTTTCAATAACGAATTAGTGGCCTCGCGACACTCGAGCAACTCCTCGTATATCTTATCCAGCGTATTAGGAAAATATTTAGGGATAGGACTAGAGTGATAGCCGGGCCGGAAGGAGTCATTAACTGCTGTACTGAAGCGGGGCTCAGCTATACCAGTGCCATAGTACCACCAGTGGTCTTCATAAGAGCGCTTACCATAAGAACCCAGCTCTAGATTCAATGGGGTATAAATTATATCTGTCTCATCGTCACAATGCACGAACTTAAGATTATGTGGATTAATATAATGTAGCATCCACTGGTATGCATCAGTACAGATAGTATCTTTAGTCATACCAGGCATACCCATGTACACAAATAACTCTAGCTTCATGAAGTAAGGGTAGCTATAATTGTCATTATCCAGTGGACGAAAGCACGGCGTAATAGCCTGCAGTGCGTCACCTGCCTGATAATGTCCATTTATCGCATTATAGATGAAGGCCTGTTCTGCGCTACCTACCAGCACAAAAGTGTCGTAACAGCTATAGGAGTTCTGACTGTTAGGCTCTGGTGAGGTTATAGAGCCAATTCTGCGGGGCACGACCCATTTTAGATCGACTACTCTATAGCCCTTCTGTTTATAGTACTCCTGCGCTTCTGCTAGATAGCGGTAATTAATAGTAAACATTTGATTACTCCTTAATTAATAGAACGTTTCTTTCTCGATAATACGCTAGGCGGCCCTCGCAAAATTGAATTACAGAGTTAGGTTGTGCTCCGAGCACCTTTTCTACCTTGGCATTGTCAAAGAAGCGCACATCCTTATCTATAAAGTTAGGAGATAATAGGTCGTTGATCTCCATGAAGATACGCGGAAGCAATTCAAATAAAGAGGCGGGCGGCTCCTCCTCGATTACTCTCTCACATAGAGCTGCATCCATCTGACAGAGATACACATGGAATGGTTTATCAGGGTATTCTTTCATCAGATACTCTAGATTAAGACTAATAAGCATAGATAGGTTAGCAGACATTGAATAATCTCCTGTTAATATCAGATGATAGGAAAGCCTCTAACCAGACAGGGCGGGGCTCTATAAGATAACAAGCCCGCGCTGCGATAAGAGGATGATAGAAGTAAGGTAAGAACTCTAGCTGAGCTAGTGCCTCTATATGATGAGGCGTAGCTATACCTCTATGATCTAGTATACCCAGGGTAGGGTAGCGCTCGTGATATATATTTAGGTTATAGTTGTGCAGATACTCAGTAGTATCTAGACAGTACCAGGCAGCGCCAGAGCGTGGACACTCCATATCAGATAGATAGCCTGTTATAATCGGCGGGCCCTCATTATCCTTACATAGATACTCTATGGCACGTCGATACATACGCCACTCCTGGGCCCAGCCCGACCGTAGTGTTATAGTAACAGCGCTATAGCGGCCATCAGCGTAACGCCCTACATAATAGGGGTATATCATACAATCGCGAGCGGGTATACTCACGTGATAATTAGTCATCAGGATCCGAATAGTAGAGAGGCATATTCAAGGGGCCCTAATTGATTATCTACATAAGGAGCCAGTAGCCCTAAGGGGGAATGAGTAGCAGTCAATACCCGCAATATATCTACGTGATGACTAATGTCGGGCCCCCATTGAGCTAGTAAATCATCTACGAATAGTATGCGGTTAGCATTGATAGTATCAGCAGCATTAACGCGAGGCTCTGCTACCAACCACTCATTAATATCCTTATAATCAGCAACCATATACGTCATAAGCTCAGCTAATGGTAAGTTAACCTGCAGCTGAACTAGTTGGGGTATGATACGCACCCAGCTCTTATATACACCAGCATGAGTAGGATGATCATCGCTATACTTATCTGAGTCGAATATAAATGTAATACGACGGAAGGGCTTGAATTTACTGGTGTGACATAATAGATACTCCAGACCCAATAACCCCACTACAGGTAAACCACGACCTATTAGTGATGTGGCATCGGGCGGGCCCTCAACTATATATAGCTCGCGAGCTGGGTGCTTACTATACTCCTTAAGACAATGTTCTAGATAGAGATAGCGCTTACTATTAATAGCGGCCCGCGTATCTTTATAACGGGGGGCCCTCTCACTACTACCTATATAGCGACCAACCATATGGACTAGATGGCCTCGTGTATCTCGTATAGGGAATATAATGCGTTCCCTATAGTAATCCTCGCCGTCCTCCTTAATCAGACCCTCGCGGGCTAATGCCTCATGATCTATATCGAATTGACGTAGACCACCAGGAGGAGCATACCCTATACCAATACTACGAGCTAGATCGAGAGACCAGCCCCGCCGCAGTATATAATCCTGAGCAGCAGGCGTAGTATCAAGATAATAATGATAGGCCTCTAGCGCACTCTCTAGTACTATACTGCGAGCATCCATAACCTCGCGGGCCTGACGTATACCGGCGCGGGCCTCTAACTGTTGCATAGCTCCAGCATAATCAAGCTTAGTATGCCAACGCCAGGCATTAACCAGACCCATACCTGCATTCAACTCACAACTAGTCCTCCAGCACTTCATATAGTGTGGATATACACTCAGCTTACCGCGGCCCCCACAAGCAGGGCAATCATTAGTACCATGCCGCAGATTTAGTAGCTCTGGTATAGTTAACCGCTCCATTATCAGTTGTTCATTCTCTCTCGTCACCGCTCTCCGTATATTGTATGAATGCCCTATAATAACTAAGCTTGAACTTAAACATTAATACATATTGCCAGTTAATAGCAAGATGCTCGAGATAAGTAATGTCACTTACCCGTGGCCCGCTCCATAAGAATATCTCGGATAGTTTTTTCAACAGGTACCTCAATATACTATTACCGCCGGTGTCTAAGCCCACCCCACATCATCCATACTACCGTTCTCAAGGGATACCTTCGACATGGTTCAGGCCATATATTTATATCTCGCCTATCGCGCCACATATCACCCTCTAATATAAATTGCATACTTCCAGTCTGTAATAAAACAAGGCAAGTTCGAAAGAATTACAATTATAAAACTTGCGTATTAAGTTATCTATCCCAATGGAGGGTTCAGGCATAAACATAGAGGCCTTCAGCTTATTGTGCAGAGTCCAATCGTTATGATTAATAGTCTTCATCGAAATAATTGTATAGCATTCTATAGTAAAATTGATCTATAAGAGTAATAAGTATAGAGGCCTTGACCTTATTGTTGAGAGTCCAGTC
The DNA here is from genome assembly GCF_020245305.1 of Microcystis sp. M20BS1. NCBI lineage: Bacteria > Bacillati > Cyanobacteriota > Cyanophyceae > Chroococcales > Microcystaceae > Microcystis > Microcystis sp. M20BS1. The sequence continues at coordinate 38,535 of NZ_JADBUZ010000015.1, forward strand.
GAAAATCCAATAGTTAGAAATAGCCTTCATTCAAACAAACCCTTATGATTCAATCTAGAGTAAAACGAACCAACATGATTCCTGCTCATTAAATAAGACCAGGTTACTAAGTAATTTGCCCCAACGAAAGACTCAATAAGCATAGAGGCTTTTTAGGTTATCTGTCTCAGTGGAAGGTTCAGTAATAAGTATAGAAGCTTTAAGCTTATTGTGTAGAGTCCAATCACACAAACTCTTATGACCCAATCTAGAGTAAAACAAACCGACATAGTACCTGCTCATTAAATAAGACCGGATACTATAATTTGCCTTAACGGAAGGCTCAATAAGCATAAAGGCCTCAAAGGTCCAATCATTAATCATAATCATCTTCATCGAAATAACCGTCCTCATATTCATCGAATTGGCCATCCTCAAGATAGTAATTGCCCTCATCTAGAATATCATCCTTATCCAGGATGTTTTCTAACATATTTACCAATCTACAGTAAAACCAGAAGATAGAGCCACAACACTCGCTTAGTTTAATCTCTAAACCCATCTCTTCATAACAATGAAACAAGCGCAAGGCATTGAGATAATCATTATTCAAAATCCAAGGTAACAGACAATCGTTAGAAACATTCTTCATTGAAATAACCGTCCTTATATAAAATATCATTCTTATTCATCCTCATCTAGAATGTTATGTATAACACACTTATCAGTCTATAATAAAACTGGTCGACAGAGATGATAAGTATAGAGGTCTTCAACTTATTGTGCAGAGTCCGAAAGTAATTTGCCCCAACGGAAGGCTCAATAAGCATAGAAGCTCTAAGCTTATTGTCTAGAGTCCACCCGTCACATGTAATCATCTTCATCAAAATAATCGTCCTTATGTATAAAGTAATTCTTATTCATTCTCATCTAGAATGTGTTAGACAGTCTATAGTAAAACAGGTCTACAGAGGTAATAAGTATAAAGGCCTTCAGCTTATTGTGCATAATAAAGGCAAATTTGAAAGATCTATAGCTTACTAAATCATTTATCTCAGCGAAAGGCTCAGTAGTAAATATAAGGCTATTATGTGTAATCCAATATTTAGAGATAGTGTTCATTGAAGTAATCATCCTCATCTAGAATATCACCCTCATATAGAGCGTTATATATAAAAGCCACTAGTTTATAGTAAAACTCGCTGGTAGGGTTAATATGTGTATGGCCCTTCAGCTTATCATACACATTCCAGTAGTAAGATAAGGTAATGTCATACAAAAAATCGTTAGAAATATTCTTCATTGAAGTAATCACCCTCATCTAGAATGTGTTAGACAATACACTTATCAGTTTATAGTAAAACAGGTATAAAAACTCGCCGGTAGGGTTAATATGTGTATGGCTCTTCAGCTTATCACACACATTCCAGTAGTAAGATAAAGTAATGTCATACAAATCGTTAGAAATATTCTTCATTGAAGTAATCACTCTCATCTAGAGCGTTATATATAAAAGCCACTAGTCTATAGTAAAACAGGTTGACAGTGTTAATAGGTATAGAGGCCTTGTGCTTATTATACACATTCCAATTGTATAGAATCAAGTTGCAAAACAAAGCAAGGTCGAGAGCGTTATCAACCATCTTCATAGAATGTATACTTATATAGTATGTTGTGTATTACAGCTACCAGTTTATAATAAAACCGGTTGATAGAGCACCTGCTTAATTCAGGAATATGACTCTCTATGCTCACATCCTCATAATAATAAAACAAGTAATTAAGCTTGTTACAACTAATTGCTCTCATTGAAATAACCGCCCCCCAAGCTTAAGGCCTCATTCAGAAAGCCATATATCACAAATTCTCCCAGTCTATAATAAAACCAGGTGAGTCTCTCAGGACTATATTCAGGTATATAAGTTATAAGCCACATATCCTCATGACAATAAAACGGGGCGTCACAATCAATCATCTTCATCGAAATAATCATCCTCATTTAGAATGTTATATAACACATTTCCTAATCTATGATAAAACACGTTGATAGGAACATGTAACTTGTTCAATTCAGGGATATAGACCTCGATACCCATGTTTTCATAGTAGTAACGATAGGACCATAGATGGTATCTTCTATTACGAGGAGCCCAATTATTACAACTAATCATCTTCATTGAAATAACCGCTCTTATTTAGAGCGCTATATAATCTAGAGTAAAACGAACCGATGTAGTACCTGCTCATTAAATAAAACCTAGGCATTAAGCCGGTTGCTCTAACGGAAGGCTCAATAAGCATAGAGGCTCTAAGCTTATTGTGCAGAGTCCACTCGTCACATATAATAGTCTTCATCAAAATAACCGTCCTCATATTCATAGAAATGACCATTTTCATGATAGTCATCAAAATAATTGCCCTCATCTAGAATATCATCCTTATCTAGGATGTTTTCTAACATATTTACCAATCTATAGTAAAACCGAAAGATAGAGCCGCATCACTCACTTAGTTTAGAAGTATAAATCTTGGGACTCCCGTTATATATAATCTAGAGTAAAACGGACCGACATAGTACCTGCTCATTAAATAAGACTGGGTTACTAAGTAACTTACCTCAACAGAAGGATAAAGCATAGAGGCTCTAAGCTTATTGTGTAGAGTCCACTCGTCACATATAATAGTCTTCATAAAAACATACTTCCACCCAGTCTGAAGTAAAACAAAGATGTCGAAGCAGACACCCAAAAAATATTGTAATGCATAGCGAGGTTGAAATAATTATGATTATAATATTTTCTTACATTTATATCAGTGGAAGGCTCTCTATTAGATATAGATGCTATAAGCTTGTTATTAAGCATAGACCAATAATTATCATCTTCATCGAAATAATCATCCTCATATAGAATGTCGTATATCGTAGCTCTTAGTATATAGTAAAACCCGCCGGTAGATAATAACTTTAGCTTATTCTTGGGAGTCCAGTCGTAAAACAAAGCAAGTTTGAAAACGTTACAATTAATCATCTTTATAGAATATATACTTATTTACTATGTCACATACCAGTCTATAATAAAATCGGTCGACAGCATAAAACCTTAATTCAGGAGTATAGGTATCGATATCCATACGCTCACAATAATAAAAGAAGTAATTAAGCTTGTTATAACTAATTGCCCTCATTGAGGTAACCGCCCCCCATAAAGGCCATATAACCCAAATCCTCCCAGCCTATAATAAAACCAGGCGAGTCTCCCAGGACTACAAGCAAAATACACCTGTAGGTCACCAACGGAAGGCTCAATAAGCATAGAGGTCTTAAGCTTATTGTTCAGAGCCCAACCATTACAATTAATCATCTTTATTGAAATAACCGTCCTCATCTAGAATGTTATATAACTCATCTCCTAATCTATGATAAAACAAGTTGATAAAACCATGGAACCTGTCTAATTCAGATATATAAGTTATAAGCCACATACCCTCATAACAATAAAACAAGGCGTTACAATTAATCATCTTCATCGAAATAATAGTCCTCATTTAGAATGCTATATAAATGTTCTAATCTATGATAAAACAGGTGGATAGAGCCAGAGAACTTACTTAATTCAAGAGTATAGATATAGAGACCCATGTTCTCATAATAAAACAAGGTAATATAATAATGGAGCTTAACTAATAAGTCACTTATATAAATATGCTCGTGCTCGTCACAGTTAATCATTTTCATTGAAGTAATCATCCTCTCCATTAAGAAAGCTATATGTTACAAGTTCTATTAATCTATAATAAACAAGTCTCCCAGGACTATAAGCAAAAAACACTTTGATTAATAATCCGTGTAGGTTAACGGGCAGATCAGTAATAGGTTTAGGTACAGGTGTATTCAAGTTATTAAGCCGAGTCCAGTTATTAAAATCAATCATCTTCATCGAAATAATCTCCCTCCCCTAGAAAGTCATATAACAAATATGCTAGTCTATAATAAAATAAGTCGATAGGAACATGTAACTTGTCCAATTCAGGAATATAGACCCCGAGGCCCATGCTTTCATGGTAGTAACGATAGAACCATAGGTAGTATAGATTATCACCATTTGGTAAAATCGGTGGGTCAGTTATAGGTATCGGTATACTCAACTTATTACGTGGAGTCCAATCGTTAGAATTAATCATCTTCATAGAAATTGTCCTCATCTAAAGTGTTATAATAAAACACGCTTACCAGTCCATAATAAAACTCGTCAATATTTAATTTAGGTAGATAGATTGGGAGACCTGCGCCATCGCAATAATAAATCCTAAGATAAATCTTAACAGGCATAGGTAGATTTAATTTATGACGTGGGGCCCAATTGTTACTATCAACTATCTTCATAGAAATTGTCTTCAGCTAACAGTGTCAGTCTATAATAAAACAACATGATAGAAACATAAAACTTGTCTAATTCAGGTGGTAGATAGATCCTGAGACCCACGCTCACACTTTCATAGTAGTAATCATAGAAGTTATAGTAGAAACTATCCCCGTTTGCTAAAACCGGCGGGTCAGCAGCAGGTATATTTAACTCATTACGTGAAGGACAATCGTTAATAATCTTCATTGAAATAATCGCCCTCACCTAGAAAGTCATATAACAAAAAATACTACCCCACGACAGACTATAGTAAAATATAGCAAGTTCTCTAGAATTATAAGGATAGAAGCTATAATATAAATTATTGATATTTACTACTAGCGGAGCAGTGATAAATACAGGTAAACCCCATTCATCATACAGAGCCCAGCATAAATCAATTGTTTTCATCGAAATAATCATCCTCACCTAAAATATCAATATACCAGTCTATGTTAAAGAGCGCTGATAAAAACGCAGGTTATAATAAAACAAGTCGATAGAAAAATATAACTTGTCTAATTCAAGAGTATAGGCCCCAATTATACTTTCATAGAACCATGTATAATATAAATTATCGCCGTTTGCTAGAATCGCCGGGTCAGTAATAGATCCAGATATAGACATATGTGGACCCCAATTACTACTAAGCCAACCATTACAATTAATCTTCTTCATAGAGATAATCATTCTCATCTGGCGATAGTTTACGATAAAACCAAGCAAGCCCTTCATTATTATAAGTATGAAACTTATAGTATAAACTATGACCACTTGTTATCAGAGGATCAGTAATAGGTACAAGTTCACCCCAATATGGAGCCCATCTAGTATTACGAGGAGCCCAACCGTTACAATTGATAATCTTCATCGAAATAACCGTCCTCATCTAGAATCTTATATACATTTCCTGCCAGTTTATAATAAAACTTAGCGGGCCCCCCAGCATTATAAACGTAGAAGCTATAGTATAAACTATCACCGTTTGCTAAAATTGGTAGGTTAGTAATAGGTATAGGCGCAGCCCATTCATGATACGGTGCCCATTCATGATTATGGGGCGCCCAATAATTTGTATTAATCTCTTTCATCAAATGCCTTCTTTTTTACTGGACAAAACAACGACTTTTTCTTATAAGCAACCGCCTTTAAATACACCTCTAGCAAAGCCTCAATGAGAGACTCTTGTCGAGAGACAAAACAACGCGAAGTCTTCACACTAACTGTCACAGTATAACTATTAGGTAATCGTTGAATAACCCAACCATAGCCAAAGCTATCTAGTCGCATTTGAAAAAAATAGATCAACTTAGCAAGCGACCCCCGATCTAACAAAAAGGGATCAGGATCAGAGGTAGAAATAGAAATCCAATCACCCCAAGATAGTTGGATAAAAAAGGTATTCCGAAAAGTACCCGCTCCATACCCACAAATGTGAGGCTCAGACTTGACCCAATCGTGCAAAAATTCAGTAAGCATTTATACCCTCCGTATAGACGACAATATATTGTACTACATACTGTTATTTCAAGACAACTGGAATAACAGTATAACTAATTATTCTTACCAATTAAAATTGTTGAATAATAACGCCCCCCTCAAATTTAATTACTGTTGTTTTGTCTTCTAGATAAGTAATAGCAGATGACTCTACATCATCTTCATCCTCATCATCTTCTGGTATAAAGCCATAATGTTCGGCCGCTTCTAGTGCGCTAGAGTATTCTGAATATTCACACCGAATAGCGACTCTATCAAACGCGATAGATTCACCAAGGCTATCCTCTAAATCTTCTAGATACTCAACTAAAGCCTCAGCGCCCGACCATGACCAATCAGTATTATCATCCTCTTTGAGTAGCTTGATTGCTTCATCGGTGCTTATATTTTGATGCATTTTATTTTTCCCTTAAACTAACAATAGCGAATAACCAAAGTATATCTAACAAGTACCGAAAACTAGCCCCCCTACACTTTGGCAAGGGGGCTATTAATAGATAAAAGGTTCTACCTCACAGTAGTTCACCCATTGTTATCAAATAGGTTTCTATAGGCTTGGTATACGGCATCAGGTGCCTCCTCGTCACTGTATTGTTGAGCCGACTTGTATATAGATAAGATGCTCAATAGATTAGGGTGGTAGTTAGGGATAATACAATAACCACCCTTAATCCATCTAACACACGCGAGACGGCGAGTGCCGTAAAACCAGCAGAAGATTTCGTCGCCAAGAGTCGTACAAGATTGATATGGTTCGCGGAAGTCAGATATACGCCCCCGCAAGTATCTAAGTAAATCGAACATTATGATTTAGTACCTAACTGATTATAGAATTTAAGGATAGAGGGCTCTATATAGCAACTATCACAGAAGGTGGATCGTGTACCTATTAGGCGGAGGCCGCTATAGTGACGTACACGACTAAGAATAGTATAGAGGCCCCCGCTGAGCCAACGTAAATTATTGAGACGAGCCTGTACGTTATTAAGCGTGAGCCCCTGACTACGATGAACAGTGAGGGCATAGCCCAGTCTAACGGGTAAGTAGTGACAGCGGCCCAATAGTTTGTTAGTGCCGAGCTCCTTATTATCTCGTGTCACGTACTCAATGATAGTCTCTTGACCGGTACGTTCTACTGTCACCAGTATAGTATTAGTCATGAGCTCCTTGACTATAGCGATATCGCCATTAGCGTAGCAAGGAAGTTTATTACGAAGTAAAATAACGCGCGCGCCTTTCCTCAGCTCTACTGATTCGGGTATTTGGCTCCACTCAGGAGCGGCCCTCTCCCCCTTCGGTATAACGTAGTTCTTAGTATAGAGGCGACTAGGCCCTTCTAGTTGTGCTAGGTGCACGGCGTTATATCTATCTACACTATCATTAGTAGTCAGGATAGTAGTGCCTGCGTAGTTATCATCGATCTGATTGACAAACTCTACATTATCCATGAACCAATCTACTGCTTCCTGAGGCCGCCCTTCTCTTACGCTAGTCAGTGCCTGTATAAAGCCGGGGTCACTCTGGCGCCTGACCTCTCGTAAGTACTGTATATCGAAGCTCTGCAGGCAGTCTGTTTGATAGACTGGCGTGCTGGTGACCTTCTTATCTGGTACTAGTGGTAACTGACAGAAGTCCCCCACGAGTAGGAGATTCATATTTATGCTACTCTTCTCCATTACGTGATGGATAATAGTTAGTTGCGGGCCATGTAGCATACTGATCTCATCTATGACTAGAGTATCGAAGAGATTAGATATAGCCCGTAGCTTAGTGGCCAGCGCTCCACTGGAAGCAGCGCGTAATAGACTAGTAGTATCAAAGAACTGGAGGGCCGCGTGAATAGTAGTACCGCCTGCATTAATAGCGCTCACACCAGTACTACTAGTGATGAGAGCCTTACTTAAACTCTGTATGTATGTTGTCTTACCACTCCCTGCCGGACCCAGCAGCATCTGATAGGGGCCGTTGAACGTTATCTGCATCTAATCTCCGTATAGTCCTAATTGTTTTACTCCATCGGTCCATCTCGTATTCGAGATAGATAATCAACTCGGCCCGCGCGGATTTCAAATGCTTATGACTATGAGGAGTACTAACATCACACCGCTCAATAACTGATAGGTGTCCCTTCCGTCTTACTAGATAGTTACCATAACCTGTTACACTAGCGGGCTTAATAGCACGGGCTACGCGGATACTGGCCTTATAATCTGCGCGCCCCTTCTTCAGGTAATTGAGTAATCTACTCTGCTGCGTCATAAAACTTAGACTAGATTGTCTATCATGCGCCACGGCCGCGAGATAATCAGTCACACCTATATAAGAATCGGGGCCCTTATATATAACGTAGTACCACGGTCTATTATCTAGAATTGACATAAATCTTAAGCAATCTCTCTAGTGCTTTCTTCAAGTCTGATACTTTCTGGTAGTTATTAACTATGTCTATATAATGAACGCCCGCCCCATTAAGGCGAGCCAGACGGTCTTTAATAGCCTGATAGTTAACATCACTACTCAGTACCTGCTCAGACGAGCGGCTTATATTGATTACTATACAACATCTATTAATCAATGTAGATAGCATACTCTCTATTACCTCTACCTCCTCCAGGTTGCGTAGGGACAATAGAACAGTAGGTATACCCTTGCTGATATGGCGCCGTATCTCAGTCCGCATCATACGACTAGAGAAGTAGGGGTCATTCTCTCTCATGAAGTGATAGAGATTAACCATGAATTGATTCATGGTTATATTCATACCATTGGGCGTATACTTCTTGTATACTGTTGTATCGAGGGCCCCCTCTGGCAATTCATAGTATTTCTCTGTGAAGCGCTTCCACGGAGCTATAGGATGGATCTCCTGTACCCCCAGTAACTTAGATAAACACTTAGAGGCTTCAGTCTTACCTGAGCCACTTAGACCATGAATAATAATAAAGAACATAAGTAGTCATGCAAGGATTGACAATTTTAGAAGTCTCTGATAAAATTGAAATACTAGAGTAGCTTGGTAGCTAAAGGCTGAAACGTAGCCTTCAACCGAAAAGGGACTTAATGCAAAAAATACCTTTGTTTTTTGTTTCAAAACTGAAATTTGCGAATCCACCGAACTTGGCAAAGATTGAGTGAGGGAAGGGCGTTTCGTCAGGAGTAGATTTAATTAAGTTTTGCGGGTTCAATTCCCGTCTCTAGGTTTCAATCCCTAATAAAGCTTAAGCCTAATTGCTTCTTAATCATCCCCCCAGTCCAGATAGTATTGCAAATAAACAGCTTGTCGCTCGATAGCTTCCTTCTCAAGCTTTTCAACTTCTTCGTCATCGAAGTCGTGGTCCCAAATTAGAGAATCAAGAAACTGGTCTTCTTTCTCTATAAACAATTCCTTCTTAACCATAAAATCTTGGCAACCATAAGACATCCCTCCGCTTTTCCCTATAAAAATAAGCGCATTGTCTTCAACGGTCGCCAAAAACTCTTTTAATTGTTTTGCAGTAATCACTTTGTGTCTCCTAAATAAAAAGTTATCTTATCAATATTCGGATTGGGAATCTACCATAATTCAATCAGTTTCAATCTCTAGTAGGGTTTAAAACTAATACACAATAACACCTACTATTAACCAATTACGTTGAGTATGATAATGGTGAATCTCAATCCCTAGTAGGGTTTGAGATTAATTCTAACACAATTTCTAATGTCTGTTAATAACTATGGCTAAGAAGAAGAGCTTCACTTTTAAGAAAGAGCACAAGGATCCGGACGGAGGGCTAACAGCTAAGGGCCGCGCTGATTACAATCGCGCTACTGGCTCTAACCTGAAGCCCCCTGCTCCTAATCCCAAGAACAAGACGGATGCGGCCCGCCGTAAGAGCTTCTGTGCGCGTAGCGCAGGCCAGGCGGATATGCACGATATAGACTGTCGCAAGACACCTAACAAGCGCTTATGCAAGGCTCGCAGAGCATGGGCATGTTAGGACAGCGCTAGTGTCAAGTAGTGAATACAGTGACGTGATCACCGCCGTATGTATCAGTGGCTATTCTAATACGCGCCTCACTCTGAGAGTGGAACCAGCCCTGTGGATCCACGAAGTCAATTATAGGTGGGTTACGCTTACCTTCTTTAATGCGTAAGGCCCGGCCCACCTTTTGAATCATAGATACACCGTCTACTCCTCCCTTACCCCCGGCGGCCATGATTATACCACCAATAGAGCGTATGCTCACACCTAGGCTCAAGATACCCTCACTGGCTATAGCGCCAGATATAGAGCCCGCTGACAGCTGGTCTAGTACGTCGGTTATGTTAGTACTCTTACCATGAATAATGGGTAGAGATGTGCCCAGCGCCTCTAGCTCAGTCAGTACGTTAAGAGCCTGACTAGCAGGATTCTTCTTCTTACTAGTAGTACCTACCTTACGTACTAGGATGAGCACAGGCCCATAGCCTTCATTTATCAGTCGGCATGCGTGCTTCGCTATAAGGGCATTGCGGGCCCTATTATTAACTATGACGCTATCGTATAGCTGATTATAGAGCCATGGTGTAAAGGGCTTATTGAATGAGCCGTGCGTTACTGCACCGGGAGGAGCTGGATAGAACTCGAACTTAGGTTGCATAATGACGCCGCTCTCGATGAGAGTAGTCTCTTGATACTCTGCGAGAAGGGGGCCGAATATAGCCTCCATCATCTTAGGGCGAGTAGGTGTAGCAGTCATGCCAATCTTATAACGCGCGTTGACTAATGCTAGAGCAGTAGTGATACCACTTGCATTCATATAGGTATGCGCCTCATCGAATACAGCGACCTCAATACCAGAGAGCCACTCTATATAGCGTCTATCGCCCCGTTTAATACGCTCATAGAGAGTATCTACGGTAGCGATAGTCGTAGCTCTAATATCATCATTACCATCTCCTACTAACCCAGGAGAGAGGTCCGCCCACTCCTGCACATCCTCCGCCATCTGGTAGAGTAGACGTACGGTAGGTACTACTATGAGTCGGCGGGCCTCGAAGTACTTCATCAGCGTAGCAATAACAGCGCTCTTCCCATAACCAGTAGCAGCCCGCACGTAACCCCGGTAGCCTCGTAATACGCTAGCTACTGCCTCTCGTTGGTCGAGGCGTAGTCTAGCGTCTATAACAGGATCGAGTAGAGTTGGTCGGGGGGGCAATTCTAGAGTAGCAGTATGGCCGGCCCGTTGTAATAACTCCATATAGAGAGGGAGGAGGCCCGCCAATAAGCGATAGCCCCCTCGCTCATCTGGATAATAGAGAGGGTAATGAGCAGGTATAGCTAGTGGTTCAATAGGAAGAATACCCGCTATAGAGCGGGCTTCTTCTACGTCTAGCACTGCACAGAGATGTCTATGACAGCCTGGCAGTAGTTCTGGTATATAGGCCCAGTTACCATCTACTCGTATTATCATTCGGCCCAGGGGTTCCCATTAATCTCAATTGTTTCTTCTTCTACAATTTCCGCAACACACAGGCCAACACTCTTTGTGTTGCTGAAGTCACCCTCATTAAGAACATTAATCTCACCAGCAGGATTAATCTGCTGCCAGTACTTGCGTGCTGCCTTAATAGCCCCTAAGTCAGGAATCTCCTTAACTGCGAAGTTTAGTGATGCCTTGGGGTTCTTATCTTCTGGATTAGGCGGCACGATACTAATGATAATAGTCTGAAAATAAGGACTCATCTTCATTGCAATAGTATCGCGTTTGCCAACAGGGGCATTAGTGAGGTCCTTGCTGTGCTTGTAGATGAGATTATTGACCATGGCTTCATAACCAACACTAGTCCACTGTTTAGTTGAGGCATCCCAGATACCACGGCGAGTAGACTTTGCCTTGAGGGGAATAATTAGGATGAAGCCTGTATCATCCATGAGTTCCTTCACTGTATAATCAATAAAAGTAGATGTGACCTTACCTCCCTTATTGGACAATACACGACTGGTGAAGCCTGTAACATAGAAGATAAGCTGACCCGTCGGGCTACAGGTAACAGGGCGCTCCTTACCTTCTACCTCTTGACTATGCAGGCCTGCGCGAATACATTCACTACAGGTCATGCCCTTCTTACCAACTAGACCTAGCTTATCGACAATAGGTAGAGGGCGATTAGGTGGATCTCCATATTCAGTTACGCCCTTGAGACATACGTTCTCAGGGAGGGCCTGGATTAACTTAATACTACCATCAGGATAGGTACGCTTATATCCCACACTATTACAGAAGCGCACATATTTACTATTAGCTTCATCCCAATAGCTATGGTCTAACTGCGCCTGATGCTGTAGTACCACGCCCTGTAACCGTACAATCACACCATTCACGCCCTCGAATTGTTCGAATAACTTCTGGTCATCCTGGCCTGGGTAGGCCCAGCGCATCTCTTGGCTATCTTGATAACTAGCGCTATTAAGACGGCGGACGACAACATCCTTAGGCAACGAGGTAAAGTATGTATTGAGACTACTCTTCGATGTATTGACATCAATACTATCAGTGATGGTATTGATATCAATGTTCAATTCAGCAGCTAAATCAAGATAATCGTTATCGACATTAAGTAATAAATCAGACATATTCGTGTAGTTGTATGTGGTGTATATCTGGTTTAGGTGGACCAGTAACCTTATAGACACGACTAATCGATGCGATAGCCGTAGTTATGTGAGCCAGCGTTCGTTATCCTAGTTCAGTAGTGTATCAAGAAAGGCGAGGTCGTCTTCTGATGGGGTGGGCCCCACTCTAGCTATCCACTCCTCCAGCGCTAGTGCCAGCCAGGTAGAGCGCGGACCGCCGGCTCTAACACAGGCAGCTACTCTCTCTATAGCAACGCCGATACTATCAGTGCGACTATTAGACATCAATGCTACATATACCTCACTATCTAGGTTAAGTAGATGACGGGCCCCGCGACCCAGGCGTACTCGATTACTGCGATTACTAGACCCGACCCAATCTGCTGGCTTACCAGTCTCCTTATAGAGCAGGCTGAGTATTAATAGCTCTGCTCCCAGGCGACGAGGGGCCATATGATAGGCCCGCCATAGATTAAGGCGCCCCTGCTGTGTGAGTACGCCCCCTACCTTATTCAGGATAGCCTGATACTGATTGGGGTCTACCTCATATATTGTACCGCGAGCGGCCCATGTAGCTGGTATCCTATCGAAGACGAGATAGGCAGTGTTACCATCTACCTGTGTTACATGATCAATAGTAGGGGGCCCCTCCCATATAACCACCACTGGCTCTAGGAAATTACCCCACTCGAGACAGGACGCATCGTGTCCTACTAGAGGAGTAATACCCTGCTGCCGCAAGTGATAGTTGAGTAGAGTGACAGGTGTAGTAGTCAGGTATATCACTGCAGCCACCTCAGTCCCGTACCTCGAGTTAATAGCAGGGGTACGGGGGGCACCACACTAGTACCCAGATGGGCTAGTAGAACAGCCTCCAGTGGGTACGACTTATTACCCCACCAGCGAGCCAGGTCAGCAAGTAATCGTTCTATAGAGGGATTAGGTCCAGTAATTCTATTAATGATATCCTCCACTAGAAGGCCTGCGATTACCTCCCCATTAATGTCGAGTTGCCACATCTTGATATAAGCGCGGACGGTTCCCACATCACTGAGAGCCAGAGCGCTCCAGAATGCAGCTCGGCCCTCTACAGTAGCGCCACCTGCCAGTTCATCATAAACTAGGTCGTAGGTGATATTTTCTACTGTATTAACTAGTAATAGTCGTTCTAGAAGAGACCACGCTCTACCAGCGCTACCGGCCAGTTTAACGAGGGCCTGAGCTGCCTCTAGCTCTATGTTCATTATATCACAAATACGCCCTGCCATGTCATCAATGGGGGGATTAGATAGCGGTACCTCTAAGCAGCGGCGCTCTATGGCCTGGCTTGTCACCTTATTAGCCATTAGCTTTTGCTTATCCATAGTGCATAGGATCCAACTGGTATGATTGGGTCCGAACTCAATGGCCTCTAGTAATAGAGATGCCAGCTCAGGGCTGATACGTTGAAATTCATCGAGGATGATGAACTGGCGATACTGATCTTCTCTATCCCCTACTATTACGGGACTGGCATAGGCTATATCCAAGTAGCGCTCTATATGAGGCCGGGCCTCAGTAGGGCTACTAATAGTATAATGATAGATGTTAGTAGTATCGGTACCCAGACATACGGGACACACACCGCAGCCCTCCCAGCTACCGGGCTCACGGTTAGGGCAGAGAGTACTACGAGCATATAGTAGGGCTAGTGTAGTCTTACCGCAACCAGGCGGGCCCCACATTAACATATTCCCCGCCGAGTAAACATTATTACCTGCCGAGCTATGTAGATTTCTGCTGATAAGAGCCTTAACTAGCGAGATGGCCAATCCGCCACCTACATAGTCAGCTAGTCGGCGGGGCCTATGTTCATTAGATAGGCTATTAGTCATAGGGGCGCACACAGATAATACATACTAGGGTAAAGACTATGACGGCAATTGTACCTATCTCCAGAAGAGTGAACCCCTGTTTAGCAAGGTCAATAGTACGTTCAGTAAGACCATAGACGGCCCCAATTAATAGATACCAGTGCGCTAGATTCTTAGTATTCATATAAACTAAACGATAATAGTGATGTGTCCTTCTTGAGAATTATCGGGCAGTAGATTGCGCGCAATACTCCAGATCAACTTAGTCTCCTCGATATTAAAATTAGCGGATATCATGTACGTGTCAGTAACGTCAGAGTTATAGAGAGGCGCTAGGAGACAGGGTTGATTATTATCATGCCAATAGTAGACGACGATACTCTTGATACTCAGAGAGCGCAATTTATTGAATAAGGTGGCCCGCTCTGTGACATGTTTATTTTGTGTTTGCATAGTTCAGTATCTCTTGCTTGATGATATTTATATCCTTCTTGAAGTGCCACATCATACTACCTACAGGGACGGGGTTCCACATACGAGTCTTAACTACCTTGTCGATGTCGCTATCTCGCAGGCTTTTCTTACTGCGAAGTAGGGCCTCGAGGTCACGTTTAACATCCTCTTCATCTATAGTAGTCTTATAGAAGACACCTCTCTCTACCTCTATTGGATTAAACGTAGTTACAGTAGGATGGCCCCGCCAGTTATAGACAGCCCCTCTGTAATTGGCTATAGTGGCGTCGAGGCCGTGTATGGCCTTAACTGCTTCGCTACCTGCTAGTAATAGAGGTACGCCAGTCGGTAGTGCTGTGAGCTCAGGGAGTAGCCAGGTATCCCGACAGCGGGAGCGATGAATATCCTTAACTGTCTTGTCTCGAGGGGAGCACTTTATAGCATTAGTAAAATACACTAGCTCATTAATGGGGGGCCCATCCCACGTGGGGTCACACTCTATAGCCCAATATAAGCAACGCCGGAGGAAGGCCCCGGCACCACTAATATCCTCATTGTTAGTGCCGGGAGCGAGGCTCATCTTAGTGGCCTCCTCCCGTTTACCAGGATAGGCTGAGATAGCTACTAGTATTACATCCTTAATAGGTCTCTCAGACTGACCACTCACTGCCTGCCTAGTAGATAGACTACATACGGTACACTGCGGGTTGAATTGTACGGCTCGATATAGCGCTGTCATGCATTAAGTCTGAATTTCGAAGCTTTCGGGGTCTATGCCATTATTGAATTCGATTACAGCTTCGCGGGCTGAGGTATGCTTGGGATCAACACGTACCGCATGGTAGTGATTAGTGCTAGGGCAACGCATGGTTAGAATATGCGCGTCCTCGCCACCGAAGTCACCACGGATGATGTGTAACTCGTATTCATTACCGTAACCTACGTAGCTAATAGTATTATAGGTGCTGATGATCTCACTATCCAAGCGCGATAGAATATTCTCGTAGCCCAGCGCCTCAATGAGGATACGGCGGTGCTCAGAGTTCATGCCCTTCTCATCATCAAGTAACCACTTGGGATCCCAGGTGGAGCTATGACACTGCATGAAGGCCGGTAACGGGGTACCGTGCCATAACCATAATTCAACACCATCAGAGAACTTAATCGCGGGCTCACCATCGCAATGAATATCACCGTCCAGAGTATAATGTACCTTGGGCCGCTCACATACAATACATAACTCCTCATAGGTGTATACCCACGATAAGTTCTCAGCAATGAGCATATACTTATCGTAATCCTCCATAGTCGCGCCGAGTACCTCGACGCTGAAGTTAGCGAATGCAGCAAAGCTCATACGACACTCGTAAGAGAAGTGACCATTAGCAATATAATTGCTACACTCCTTATCCTTAATAGGATCAATGGGGCCCCGCTCTGCAACGTAAGCATCGACGAGTTTCTGGAGTACAGCCTCGTTCTTAGGAGTAGCGGGCTTACGCTTAAAGAACTCCTTGATTAATGTGAGTTCAGTCTTAGTAAACTTAGTTTTAGTCTTCTTACCCTTAACGATACTCTGTTCTTCCTCCTCAGCCTTAGTGATAAGAGCAATAATACTGGCTGCCATGATGGGCGAGCTAGTGAAGATAGTACGCGGACAGTCGAGATCTCCTAAGTCACAGTGTTTGTTGAGTAGGGCATATAGTTCAGTAACTGCCTGGCGGGCTAGGGCCTTATCAAAGGGGCGATCCACCATACGGATCCAGCGCTCCTTGTAGGTAGGAATTAGCTTTTCATGTTCTGGAGTTAATTCAAGATAGGTAGACATTTTCTTATGTTCTGTAGTTAATGGTCTATAAACAATAGAAGGCCAGCACTAGGCTGGCCACGGTAGAGGTTGCAGAAATTAATACTAGTCAGCTACAGAGCGAAAACCAGAAGGAGTA
This sequence comes from Microcystis sp. M20BS1, assembly GCF_020245305.1. Classification (NCBI taxonomy): domain Bacteria; kingdom Bacillati; phylum Cyanobacteriota; class Cyanophyceae; order Chroococcales; family Microcystaceae; genus Microcystis; species Microcystis sp. M20BS1. The sequence goes on from NZ_JADBUZ010000015.1 coordinate 55,265, forward strand.
TACTCTTGCTGAATACCGATCTCGTAGAGCCCCCGCTTAAAGATAATGGGACCGTGTTCTTCGTGCTGAAGACGGGCCGTACTAGCATTTACGCGGAGGTACAGAGTACCACTGTCATCAATACGGAAGAGTTCAGCAGCCTTATGTTCACCAATGATTGCATTGTTAGTATCTGTTTCAATAGGAACAACCTGATGTTTATGGCCAGTGACTTCACCGTATGCTAAGACAGTATTATCAATACGAGTAGCTTTCGATAAGTCGATGCTGTCTTCTGAAATACGTCTGATAAGTACGTCACCTTGACGAGCGAATTTACTGAAAGTAGGAATAGTAGACATTGATTATAACTCCGAGAACTTATTGACCCCACAGACTGGGGATATTGACATTAACCTAGTTTTTATTAAACCGGGTTGACTAGAAACCCGGGCTGTTACCTTACTACGGTAACATTCTCAGTGAGTAGAGCTCTAGTAGATAAGCTATTAACCTCCTTCTCTAGGAGAAGTATAGATATAGCCTTATCTCCTATTATAAAGGCTCTAACAGTAAGTTGGATAGGCCCCTCTCCTCGTAGGACTGTTGTAAGATCACAGGCCCGCAGATTAATAGAGGCCTCACCAGTAACAGTGCACGGTATAGAGGCGGGCTCCCCTGCACCCTGCACTAATAGATTATTATTAGTGAAGTGCAGTTGTATAGCCTGACCCACACTGGCTCCTGTACTCTGCCAATTGATAGCGCCTAGTAGTAATCGAGTATCGATTGTAGTTGATGCACGGAACTCAGCATCAGGTGCTCTATCGAAGTGGGGTATCTTATCTGCTTCCTTACCGGTGAGTATAGTGAGGGAGCCCCGCGCGCTATCTAATATTAGTCGACGAGGAGCGCGGCCTACTGATAAGGTGAGGGGACTCTCTAGATAAGATACTAACTGAAGCTGACGGGAGGTCAGGTTAGCAGACCAACGAGCAATTGGGTTATCAGCCCACGATACCTGTACATAAGCACTAGCTGCTACACGACGGGTAAGAGAACAGCCATCAGGTGTGATATCCAGACGTATGTGATTCTCCTTACTCTTATAGTCAGTTATGAGACGCATAGCCCCGACTATCAGATTACTCTCTAGTATGCCCTCACTCTCTAGTACCACAGGAGTAGCAGGGGAGCCACTATAGATAGGAGTAGAGTTAGTACCATACGCACCTAGTTTATAGACTATCTTATCCTCTTCTATATCAATAACAAGCGAGGTAGGTGTACCCATACGACAAGTTAGATTAAGGAGGGGCCCGCCAGGTACTAGGATATCTGCATCATCTGCCTGCACTGGTAGTTTGAGTACTAGGCTATGAGAGCCCAGGTGATTACCACTCAGTTGCATTTGTCCTTTACTTATAGTCATACGCACACAAGATGCGTCAGCTCGCGGGCTGTCTTTATCTAGACAGGACACTACTGCCTTTAATGCGACTACGTACTGAGGTACATTAATTTGGGATACCGATACTGTCATTACCGTCGTCATCAGGATCTATATTGAATGAAGAGAAGTCCATGATATCCATATTATCACCGTCGAGGGTAATGCCCTGATTGATTAGAGCTTCTATAGCCTCTCTTCTCTTATCCTTTGCGTAGCTTTCAGTATAGCTATTGAGTACATGCACAGCCCGCCACACTCGACTTAGGAACTTATCCATCTTCTCCTTATTTAACGTAGCGTAGTTAAAGGCGGCCCTGTACTCTAACACTATAGCTACATCATTTGGGTCATGTTTTATATAAGCATAGAGATAACCAAAGTCCAGCACTAGGGCCATATGGTCAGACATAACCAACATATCCACATGACTCATTGGGTTAAACTGTACCCATTCGTAACGAAACTCACCGATACCGGTATCACCTACGATATCCAGATAACTCCTATCATTAATGGCTACCTGCTGGGCAAAATCGTCTGTTAGTGGGAAGTTACTTAATGAAGCCTCGATGGCTTTCATGGGGTTATATAGCCCCAGTAATCGTAATATTTTATCCATTAATGTGACCAATAGCGGTGTATATTTGGCTTAGCCCGACATGGTATATCGGAGTTTAGCACATCCTTAAGTATATAGTTACCTGCGCTTTCCATCTGATGTAATGCAGCAGCGGCATAACGTTGTGCTAACATAAACTCATCGAGCTGCGGACCAGTATAGTAGTCCTGATCCAAGATAGGTACTACTCGAGAGTTATCTACTTGCCATGCCACATAGCCCGGCACTAGTAGATTAATTTCATCGTGAGTAGCGTTGATAATACTAGCCCGCCGTTCTCCTGCATCTATAGTCTCTATGGCCTGTCTTACTCGCGGTAGTGAGATCTTCAGCATCTCACTACCTGAGCTCTGGATAACAGAATTAACTGCCTTTCGCCGCGTAGTACTCTTACCAGCTATACCCTTAGCATTATCCTCATTGACATTGATGAAGCGGCCCATAGCGCTACGAACCCATCGAGTACGGGAACATAGGCTCCCCGTAATCTCAATCCATGTATAGAGGCCATGGAAACCTGTGAAGTATTGCTTGAGTAGACGACCTGCCTCCTTGTCATCACAATTGAGGTCTGCTGCTAAACTACTAGCGCTACCGCCATATATCACCTTGAAGTTCATAATCTTACCCTTCTTCCGCCAGGGTGAGATGACAGGATCATCTGCACTCACAGTCCAGGGCTCGTTTACCATGCGTCGCTCTATATCCTTATTCAGGAACGTACTAGCGACTAGGTGCTGATCTATCTTGGGGTCAGTATAGGCTAGACCCTCAGGCGATAGAGGGAGGGGACGTATACCTCTATGATACTCATCTTCGAGTACGTAAATCTCTGTAATAGCAGAATCCTTACTGAAGGCCCCCGCCAATCTTAATTCTTGACTCGAGAAGTCTACGCTTACCCATGCATAGCCTGGTGGAGCCTGCAGAGCAAAGCGACTATTCATCTTTATTTTCGTCATGCCTATATTGACTGAGGTCTATTACTCTAACCCTACCAGTATTAACATCATATAATAATGCCGTATCCTTCTCAGAGGGATAACGGTTGGCTAGTATACCGCGTAATCGTTTATTACTAATTGTCTTCAAACAAACTATCCTCCTCTATATCTACCATCAGCTCAACATTACTAATTTGTTGTGCATTGAATTTATTAGTATCTCCGCTACTAGAACTACTCATACGACCTGTACTGGTGCCGATGGTCTGGTAACGGGCGTGGACATTACCTGTGCGCGGGTTAATCAGGGCCGCCCAGTTAGTACTAACCATCTTAGTCAGCTTCTTATATCGCAGTAGATCTGATATAACCTGAATACCCAGGTCGCGTATACCCTCCTCACTAGTAGCGCTATCCTCGTCATCCTCGCTATCTAGTTCTCGCAGCACTGTTTCTAGTGTCTTCTGCTGCAGATTATCTAGCTCAACGGGTAGGAGCTTCTGGATACGACTCACTAGGGCAGTGGGGTTGTTCAATAGGGCCGTTATCTTATCAGGTACTACTAGAGTCACCTGAGGGGCCCCTGAGTTCCAATCGACTACCTGATCTACACTGAAGTCAAAGTGAGCACTCATACGCAGCTTATAACTATCTAGTTCTGATTGAGCTGTACTCAGAAAGCTACGCATGACATTCATGTTAATGGGCAATCCATTCCATTCCATGCGCGCTATCTCCATAAAGGCGGCCTGGTCTATATCTTCTACTTGGGGCATCTCATAGGTATAGAGTAACTCATTGCGTAGTAGAGCATAGGCCTCTAGCAGGAGGCTAGTGTAATTAGAATTACGAGGGGCCCCTACATCTAGAGCGGCGTACTGTAATTGAGCGGGTGTTAACTCGCCTGACCAGTCACTACTAGCGAGTTCCTTATTCAAAGGAGTATCTAGTATATCACGTACTAGACTACCATAAGAATAGCCTCTAGTACGGCCCGCCTTGAATCCAGTAGCAGCGCCTATCTGCTGAAATAGCACCATAGCGCAGTATATATTATCAGGCCATACGCCCCACGTAGCTTGCGTTACTAGGGCTTCGAAGCGTGCGTTGAAACAGACCTTCCTGACACTACTATCAAGCCATATGTCCCGTATCTCAGTGGGCCAGTCTAGGGCGCGGAGATCAATCACATACGGTATTGCATTACCAGGCCAGTTAATTTGTAGCAGGCGGGCTACTAACGTATGGGGATCCAGTGCACTAGCTTGGGGGCCCCACGTCTCTACATCTGCATAGGTTTCATAGTCCATAGCGAGTAGAGGGCGGCCCTCTAGTTCTAATAGTAGTGCATCTAGCTCCTCTCGAGTAGTGATATACTCTAGGTCAATTAGATCAGTATTAACTCTCATACACCACTCGAGCCGAAGCCGCGAGGGCCCCGCGCAGTAGCACCTAAGTCAACTTCATCTCGTACGAGATAATTAGATAAGTCCCCCATATCAGCTACCAGTTCGAATGTGAATTGGGCAATACGGGCCCCATCACCGAATAGGTGCACATCGTAACCTCTATTCTCTAGTAGCACTAGGATCTCCCCTACGTATGTCTCCATATCATCGAGGCCCGGCGTATTAGCTACACTAATACCATGCTTAGCTAATCCTGAGCGGGGCTGGATACGACCAATACGCACTAGGCGACCTATACCCATCTCCACTAACTTATCTTGAGTTTCTTCAGGTAAACCAGACGAGGTTACATAGAAGCCTGTATGGACAGGGACAGATTGACCTGGCAGCAGGACGTAGAAGCCCTTCTCATCGAGTATGCATGTCTCTAGTGTATCTTTTATATGGTCATGCTCTACGAGACTCCCATTAACGAATAGATTACACTCAGACTCTAACAATACTTTCTGTAATGATAGGTTCTTCAGGAGACTCTCAGCTACGAACTTATACTCTTCTGTGACGCGGGCCTTAAGATCATACCCACCATCCCGACTATTATTCTTAGTAGGGAGATAACGGTCTGCGGTAACGAATGTTTTCATAAAAAAGACCTGTTTAGACAGGTCAGGTAATAAGTAAGAATAAGGATTATATCTAGTGTGAACTATCTCGATATTTACCCATACCGAAGGCTCCCATGGAGGCTGTGGCGAGATCACGAAATATGTTCATTGCCATTTCGATACTCTGTGTCTGCTCTGGACTAATAGGACGATAAGTACTAAAAACAGCAAGAAATAAAGCGCATGAAGCACAAATTAATGCTAGGTAGAATGCAAGAGTAGTATCAGAAATGCGAGGCATAGTTAATAACGCGATAGGACGTGTTGGATAATGGCATGACGTTGAATATCCTCTGGTTCGAAGCGTGTTATAGCTACATCATCAAGGCCCACAAATCTATGTAGTGCATCAGCTAGACCATTAGGTGCGTTAAGCTCTCCTAAATCAGCCTGTCCCAAATCACCTATTACTACTACCTTACTGTTCTCAGCAACACGAGTTAATACTGCCTTGAGCCCATTGATAGATATGTTCTGGGCCTCATCTACTATGATTAGAGAGTTCCGAAAGGAGCGGCCCCGAATGAGGCTAACTACTGTAGGAATAATATGCTCATTCTCAATAGCGGCCTTAGCATCCCCTTCACTCATGAAGGTTATTAGATTATCCAGCACAGGCGCTGCGAGGGGCCATATCTTCTCTAGTAGAGAGCCCTTGAGATAACCGACATCACGCTCATCCTTAACACCAACATTAGGACGTACGTATATAATTCTCTCTAGCCCATTCTCAGGCGCATTAATCATAGCAATAGCAGTATGAAGTGCAAGTAGCGTCTTACCGCATCCTGGCACCCCATCGGCTATGGTTATTGTATTGCGCTTGATGTTCTTAACAAATGCGCGCTGGTTTTCTGTAGCTGGGCGAATGAGAGTATGCGTACGGAAGACGGGGCCTGCGTTGTTTCTTCGCATGATAATGGTTTCAAGACAACCACTATCAAGTCATGCAGCAGACCCCTAAGTGTAGGCTTAACAACTCACGCCTACGCTCTGGAACTCACGCACTACAGGTTCTGCAACGGACACGCGATTGTGAATCATTTGCATCAGGTAGTGCTGTAAGTTATCCTCTGTGTAGGGTAGGCGTACCAGGATTTCATTGCCCAGCGAGTTAGTTAGAGTATGAACTAAGTGGATCTTATCCACTTCACGGTATCCCTCTTCGACATAACTGAGGAAGCGATATTCTGACACCTTCACTATACCGTAGTCAATCGACAGTACGTGCTGAGGCTGTACTTCCACATCGGACATAACACCCTGATCTGGGCACAGCGAAATAATCCAGTCCAGACTGCCTAGACGCAGAGGTTCGTCATTCTGTGTAACCACAGTACCAGGCGTCACTACACTATGCCACTGGCCATTATTATTCCAGGACGCGCGCTTATAAAGCACGATGTTACCGTCGTAGGTAAGGGCTACCTCTTTACTAGTCACTAGATGTTGTAGATCTGCAGTAATCTTCTGGTCGACTGATTGCAACTTAGTCAGAAAATTAAGGATAGGGGTATAGTCGTACCCCTGGTCAATGAGCTGACTAAGGCGTTGACTCATACTTGGTGTTAGACGCATATTCTTGTAGTAATACGCGTTATTTCGCCACGTAACACTATAGTCAGTAGCGCTTTGTAGTGGGTGGCTATCAAATTCAAAGTCAGTATTGCGCGCTAGTGCATCAGATAACTGATTAAAGAGTGTAGGATAGGTGGGTTTGTCGACAGTAATAACGCTATCCCCATCGAAAAAGGATAGACTATCACTCAACTGTACATATTTAAACATTAGGAATCTCCACTTAGTTTATATTGAGTTAGGCAACAACTTGGTCCAACGGACTAGGCCCTCCCAAGCTATTGCTCTGCACCTTGTAGTAAGCACTAATTAAGGGCATTATAGTATCTACTACTTGGCTTTTAGTGTACTCTAGAAATGCACAGGCATCATAATAATCACCTAGTAGGTATTTAAGCCATACTATACATCTATTACTGCCAGCAGATTCATAAAGTCTTTTTATTGCATCACCATCTGCAGCTATTAGACCATTGTCTATTAAATGCTGCATAAACATCCAGTAGCCATCATCTATTAGAGCCCGGACATTCTTATTGAAGTGTTCAGGATAGGGATAGGTTCTTATAAATGTCTGGATATCAGATAGTGGCCAAGCAGTAGTGCGCGATAGATATAGGTTATCAGCCCCATATTTTGCAGCTAGTTCATTGTGTTTATCCCTAGCCCACGTGTCTATATCGCGCCACTCGGGATAATGAACAGCAATAATCTCAGCCTGTCTAGGTGTCAGATAATATAGATTACTACTATCATCAGCATAATTCCAGTAAGTATATACACCACAATGTGTATGACTAACACAGTACACCGCCTTAGTCGGTAGATCACGATAGTCAACTACAGACAAGTGATTGTATATATCCTTAGCATAACGGGAGATATACGATTTATTAACTATGCGAATACCGCGCAGGTCGCTTACTCGTAAAGAATCGACCTTCTGTCTCTCTTGCTCCTGCTCTTGCTCCTGCTTTCTCAGCTTTAAAGGTTTAATAGGTTTAATTAGGCCTGTTACACTCTGGAAGAATCGTATATAGGGCCACGTGGTGTGGGCCCGCTCTTCTAAGTCTGTATTAGATAATATATCAGCCCAATCCTCACACTCAGTTACGTCTATCCATAAGATAGGTGTATAATTTAGTATACCAGTAGTAGCGCGAATACTTCTAGCATTATAGTGCCCGCGAGTTACAACTACTGCTACCCTTTGTATGTCTTCCAAAGTAATGCTATACGCCATACTTTCTATAACATTATCTGTTTTACAGACAACACAAGTATTAGCATTTAGGCTTCCTGGCACTCGCGAATTATAACGGCGTATATTACGAAGCACACGATACGTATTATACCATTTCCCCTCGTTCATGTCTTCAGAACAGCCTATTAACCGCAGATTTCTACTACTCTTTACTATAAAGTTAATAGGTAGTATAGTATTATCAACTGGCCCTGCTGGTTCATCCATAACGTTAATTTTAACATTACAGTAGCGTGTACCTCTCCATGTAAAGTACTTATCACCCAGATGCCACTTGTTTATGACATCAGTTGCTTTGGTTAACGAATCGCACGCCTCTATCTCTGTTTGTCTTCTGTCAACTAGACCTTTGATAGCATTAAGAGATAACTCCTTCAGCTTCTTAATATTAGACTCTGACCACGCGAGGGTCTCGCGTTGTGGGGGCAGCTCCAGATAACCTATGGGTACTGGAATAATGATAGAATCAACAACATTGTATGTCTGCTCCCAATTAGGATCTATATTGTAGAGATTTATGGAGTACCCCTGTTCTTTTAGATAGGCAGTAATAGTATCAAATACCTTACTATCTGAAATAGTGTAAGGTATACCGCCGATAGTAAAGCACAGCAGTGTGTATCTACGTTTACAAAAGGCCTTACTAATAAAGGGGCCGGGCGCACCATATTCGTAGTCATAATCATTACGATAATCCAATAGGCGACGAGTAGTCTCCCCTCCCGTATCCTCAGGATTATAGATATTAGTAACGGCGCGGGACCACATTACTATATTCATAACCTCATTATAACACTGACGACGGTTATGTTGTTCTAGGATAGGAATGGCCACACGCGTGCCACTACTGTCATTGGAGGGCCGACTATTTAATAGGGCAGCAGTAGGCATGCCATTATTAAGAGAACAGGCATAGATATACTCTATACCATTATGGATAGTTGTGACTGTAAATTGGCTAGCGATAGCATAGGGGCTCTTACTACCCAGGCCGTATCCGCCGCACTGAATATTATCACCTCGCTTAGTGCTAGTCATAAATGTAAAGAAACCTAGCGCACGTTCAGGACTAATACCGATGCCGTAATCACGAATGATGAGCTGGTTAGACTGCGGCTCTAGGGAAATTATAGCTGGTAATGTAATGTCAACGGGATGATTAGGGCGCCCCGCCTCGACATTAGCATCGACAGCATTAGTGAATATCTCACGTATGACAGCCGTTAGCTTATTAGTATACATGCGGGAGGTCAATACCTCCATTAGGAGACGCACACCTACCTCATCGGTAGGGAGCTGATAATTAACTAGACTCACATTAGTGTTAACAGTGTCTAGATCCTTACATAATTCCATACAATAAAGCCCCTCCAACGGAGGGGCGGTGTAGTTAATTAACTGTTTTGACACTCTGCGCGCTAAAGCGACGCAGATTCTAGCACAGAATTAGACCAAAATCTAATTCTGATGGGCATTGTCAAGATGCCTCTAGTAACTCTGCTCAAATCTAATTTAAGCATTGTCTTTACTTTTCTTAGAATATTGGCGCCGCCGTTACAATCGGCATTGACTAACCAATTATCAGCAGTACGATATAAACCGCGCTTAATTCGTTTTCCTGAAGACTGCCACCCGTCGGGTTTTTCACCATATTTAGGTAGCTCATCATTGTCCAAAAAAGAAGCTTTTGAGGTATAACTTTCTTCCGTCTCAACAAACTTAATGCCGTATTGTTCGCAAAGTTGAACAATTCTGTCCTTAAGTTTAGCTGTGGGAATTTGTACAAAATTTTGATTATTTTTCGCCCCCATATTTGACTCGTTTTTCTGACCTTGATTCCAGCCAAAAACAATAGTACCAATACCATGAATAAGACAATGATTGATTACTATTCTGGCTGCTTTATTAACGGCATCTCTCATTTGTTGATTACGTTTTTCGGTGACATGAGCTAAAGTTCTTGACCAAAATCCTTGAGGTTTTCCTTTTTTCAATGTCGCTATTTGTTTGTTGTACCATTGGTTAACCGATTTAAGATGTTTTCCATCAATAATAAAGCTGGTTTCGAGATTAGAAACACAAGTTAACCAATTATTTAATCCGTGATCTATCCCTAGTACCTTGGTTGAGTCAAGATGCGTCGGTAGGCTTCGCCCCTCTTTGAGTTCACAATGTATTTGTTGATAAACAAATTCTGCATAAAGACAAGTATTTCTGGGAACTATTCTGACTTCTTTAATTAATTCCCATTTTAAATTAACAGGAAAAGGCAGAAAAAATTCTGTTAATCCAAACCACGCTCTAACTTGCTCTCCAAGAGGGAACCTTATTTTGCCCTCGATTAACTTTAACCATTTTTTAGGATAAGTAACCGTAAACAATCCTCCGCTTTTACGATACTTCGGGACATTAGGCTTTTGATTTAACTCTCCTTTAATAGACTTTTTTAAAAGTTTCTTAAAAGATTTAAAGGATTCACCAACATTTAAGCAAGTTTGCTGCATTGACGAAGCATATCCAGCCTTAAAGTGAGGATTAAACTTCATTTCTTTTGTCAGATCAAATCCAGTAACAATCTTACCCGTCTTAAACCAAATTTGACGAGCATAATAAACAGAACAATTGTATAAACTATTCGACTCACGACATAGATATTCAATAATTGCTCTTGTCTCTTTGTCTGCTTTAATTAAAACCTGCTGGCATCCAAACAATTTAATTTGCTCCTGCTAACGGAATAATATTCATGTTAACCTATTGGTTGTCTCCTGTCAAGCTATCAACCAGTATATATGAGAAAAGATTCGTTTGGATATAGACACAACAACTATTCGGTAGGGCTTGCAACTATTCACTTAGTTTGGATTCCCAAACGTCGTAAGCCGATGCTCAGGGGCGACATTAAACTAAGATTAGCAACAATCCTGGAATCGGTTGCATCTGATAAAGGTTGGATTATTAAGGCTAAAGAGATAGCCCCAGATCATGTTCACTTGTTAGTAGAATATGATGAGAAAACAGCTATATCTGAAGTGGTCAAGGCTTTTAAAGGAAGAAGTTCAAGAATGGTAAGAGAAGAATTTCCAAGATTAACAAAACTACCCTCTCTTTGGACAAAAAGCTATTTTTATGACACTTCTGGTAAAGTTAGTACAGCAAAAGTAATGGCTTATATTAATGACCCACATCATGACAGATATTAGGACGGCGGATAAATCCGCTCGCGTCGCTTTTCCGCCCCGTGTTGAAACGACGGGGCTACCAAGCTCCCGTCTTTTTTCGTGTTTAGATAGAATCCCAACCGTCTACTACCTTAGCGGGGTTACGGTACACAACACCACTCTCAAAGAAGTTATCTCGAGTGATAGAGTCTTCACCAGTAGTAGCGGCGAATCTATCGAGGTGGGCATAGGGATTGCGGCTATACTCTCGCCCCTCGAATACAGTAGGTAAGCCTATTGCGCGAGCTCTAATATTACATAGATACTTAGCATATTGTTCGATAGTAGTAGCACTAATACCATGCACACCAAGGCCAATATGGAGGCCCCATTCAATCTCATACTCGGCGGCCTTACGGAATAGATCCATAATCTCATCGGTATCCCACATGAGTGTACCCTCAGCTAGGCCGGTACGAATTATATTAGCGATTAATTTAAGGTGGGTCTGTTCATCACGCTCGATGAGCTTAATGATATCAGCTGTAGCGGACATATAACGCTCATTAGCTATAGCGTAGAATAAGCGGAAGCCAGGAAAGAAGTATATACCCTCTAGTAAAAAATCAGCAATTATACTAATAGTATAATTCTCCATAGTCATATCATGAATATACTTATCATAGAGACTCTGGATATACTCACAGCGCCTCAATAACACAGGATCCTCCCGCCATAACTCGTAGATATAACCTCGCTTATCCGTGGGGATTACAGTCTCGATAATATATGCGTATGACTGAGAGTGTACCTGTTCCTGTGATAACTGCTCGCCCATACATATTCTAACCTCAGGTGCAGTAATAACAGGCATAAGTAGCGGTAACACGCAGGTCTGTAGACTATCCAAGAAAGTGAGATAGGATAACATACCATCGAAGGCCCGCCTCATATTAGGTGGCATCGTGACATAGTTATTAATATCAGGCGTGAGATCAGTGGCTTGAGGAATCCATATATTGGCCCTCATCTCTGTAAAGAGATGGCTGGCCCATTTGTATTTGACATCCTTTAGATTAATGATGTTAGTGGGGTTCCCACCAAATAGTCTACGCTTCTGGGGGCTATCGTCACCATTGGGATTAAAGATAGGGGGGAGATGTACTTGCATTAATTTAACGTGGCTTAACCACAAATTGATATGGCTCGGGCCCCTCTGCTTTCAACAATACGTGACTGCTAGGTACGGTAGTATTGGCAGTAGAGCACAGTATACGAAGAGTATCAGCAGTTAGAGGTAACGAGGCATGTCTCTCAATTAATAAACTCTGGAGGGGTACTTCTAGTAGGAAATCTTCTATCTCTTCTAGAGTGGCATAACGCTGCTGATCTATAAAATATAGATCATATATTAAGAGTATACCACTGTATCTACCCCATACTACCAGATCTCCACCCCATGCACGCATACACGCTGATATAGTCGTGGTGTCATAATCAACACTTACGGGGCCAGAACCAAATACACCATCTATGACGTATAGAGCGCAGTCTTGACCGAGGGGTAACTCATACCAACTATACATACCCAGGGCCCGCGCTTCACTATAATTACTGCACTCGGTAAGGCGCGGGGCAGGTATAATAGCAGGCAGAGTCGTAGTAAGATAATCAATAGCTAGTTCCTGACTGACATCGTCTCCTAGTTGATAATTAGTGAAATTAGGAGGGGTCTGTAATATTAACCCCTGACTAGTATAGCCATTGTAACTACGTATCTTAACTCTATAGCCGGGTTTATAGGGCCCTAGCCCATTCCGTAGAATAGAGCCAGGGGCCACATAAATACATAGACTACCGACTGCGAACAGTCCGCGTTGTACTATCACCTGGCGATGCTTAATTATAGCCAGCTCTATTGTATTGCCGAGAGGGCGGAGGGCGCGTATCTCATCAATATAAGCGTGCATTAGTCTTGGGGTGCTTTAGGTTCTACATTCGTGATTAAGCCCAACTCCTTCTTGAACTCAGCGGCTAGTTCTTGAAGCTCATCATCGGGCTCCTCCTCGTCGTCATAATCAGGTAACTCGAGTACCTCAGTAGTAGCAAGGCCCATTAACTTAGTAAACTTAGCATAGGCCTTCTGCCCATCCGGGTCACCTACTGTACGAGGGAGGGCCTTATAAACTAGGGTACGGAGAGCCTGAAAGTCATCTTGACTGAGGATATCAAACTCGAATTGGGGGGGCTCTGGTAACTCGATAGTTAGTAGAATATCACGCAATAGAGCTAACTGAAGGGGCACATTACGACGGGTACTATGTACAATATCTAGTAGAGTCTTACGCTCTAGTCTGTCATAGAAGGCTGTAGTAGCTAGTTCAGGTGTCTTATTCCCGGCTGCTACTGAGTTAATGAGAGTAGTGACATAACAATTACCCTCTGCACCGAGTAGGCCGATAGCGACATCAGTAGTGACTACCTTACCGGCGACCATATTAAAGACGTTACGTACGAGTTGATTATCCATATATCTCCAAATAAAAAAGGGGGCGGGGCCCCCAGGTAGGTGTTAGTGATTAGGCGGGGTCGTTGGCTCTAGACCCCAATTCTTCTTGATGATAGCCGCGTATAGATTATCTCTAACCATTGCTTGCTTCACCATATCCTTGAGCATATCCTGAGCCTGCTCTAACGTCATCTTATCAATAGCATCTGACATGACGCGTAGCTGTAGTTGCTGTCCAAGTGTTAATGAATTTGTATCCTTTGTATCCTTTGTATCCATCGATTCTTCTCCTAGTTTAACTAGCGCAGGAATGGCACTCACTCTTCTCAGTTACCTTATCCTGCCAGATACTCCGCACGTAATATACTGTCTTGAGGCCCTCACGCCATGCCTGCAGATAGACATCATTTAGATCCTTAGCAGTGATTACGGAGTCGAGGCCATAGGCGTGTTCATTGAAATTGAATAACAACTCAGTGCTAAGACCAGTATCTATCCATTTCTGAATAACTGCTGCAGCAGAGACTACGACACTGGGATGAGTATGGCGGCTCTCCTGATAAAAGTGAAATGCCTCTTTGATATAGAGTGGGACAATGGTATTAATACCCGCCCCATTCTTATCAATGGTAAGACGAGAGAAGACAGGTAAGAAGGAGGCCGTGGTGCCCTGTACCAACGAGGTGCTGGAGTTAGGAGCAGTAGCCAGAATGTGAGAATTACGAATACCCGATACGACTAAACGCTCCATGAGGGCATACCATCTCTCGGGGTTGGTGCTATTATCTCTCACCCACTCCTTATCACGACCGCCCAGGATAAGACCCTTACTCCACTCACTACCAGGGAATGCAGGATAGGCCCCGCGCTCCTCTGCTAGTTCTACACTAGCCTGAGTAGTATAGAAGCAGATGTCTTCGAATAGTTTTTCTATGACATCGAGGTCCTGATACTTAAGGTGTCTAATAGCTAACCAGTCAGCCAGCCCCATGACACCTACGCCTATGGTACGGTAGCGTTTCACATGAGCGCGGGCCTCATAAGTAGGGCTAGTAGTAAGATCACACGCGGCATCTAATAAGCGAACAGCCATACGGCTAACATCAGCCATCTCATCGTCAGCAATACGAGGTAATACTAACGACAGAAGCATACAGCAATGTGAGTAGCTGCTATTGAATAAACTATATGACTCGACGCAATTGCCTGTAATAACGCCATTGAACATGAGCAGGTTACGCTTAGGTTCGTGAGCGCAATACGTATTATCGCGACGACCAGTGAGCTCTACCTCCTTGATAGTGATGTCACTAGTAGAGTCATACTTAGGTTTAATAGCCATCCACTGAAGGCGATTAGTTCGTAGGCCTAGTTGGGATAACTGATATACTCCATACCTATCAATTAATAGGTGGAACTTCTCCTGACGATACGCCCGAAGCCCTACCTTATACCGGGGGAAAACCTTAGAGTCTACTCCAAGCGTCTGTAGCATGAGCCGCACTTGTAATAGGAAGGGCTTACTGGTATGCGTTATTCTGAAGGTTTGGAAGCTATTATAAGTACCATCAGAATCAAGCAGCCTAGCCAACCACTCTAATCGAGACTGAACAGTATAACCATTAATGGGAACAGTTAACTCATCAGGCCAATATAATGAAGGCTTCTGACAGGCCTGCTTCACGTAATCGTATACTACTACCCTAGGACTACGAAGAGTACTGCCACCTCCAATGTAAGATAGTAATTCTTCCTTACCGTCACCTAGTTTTGATGTAAGGAGGTCTACATCGCTATCAGAGGATAGAACTGGCAAATCGAAATTAATGAGCTTATCACCTATATCGAGATCGCGGGCCTCGACAATATCTATCCTCCCATTACGACGCTGTACGTGAAACTTATGGTAGTAGGTACAGTCGAGCGTCTCTCCATTACTGAAGTGGACTTGTAGAAGGGGCTGATTCTCCCCTGTCTGGCGTACCGTTACCTCACTCCACTCAGTACCGTTCCAAGCGTTGACTACCTGCCCCGCTAGGGTAGCGATAGGTAGGTGGCCCCGGTCAGTCATAAGAAGTGTCTCAGGGGCTACGCATAGATTTACTCCACCGATGATACCCTCATGTTTATTAGGATTAAGCGCATTAATGCGGTCTTTAAAGGCCACATAAGGAGTACCTGTCTCAAGTAGGAGCATCAGCATCTTCTTCCATATAGCCTTAGCGCTGACCTTTTTAACTACCTCGAGCGGAGGAGCGGAGGAGTTGATATATGTTTCGATGGCGTGATAGGCATTGGTAAATTCATCGCCGTACATATTGGCTAATTGATATCCAAATACATTCTTGATCTCAGTAGGGCACACTAGGTACCAGTCCTTATCTAGAATTACACGACGCATGAACTCATCAGAGATAATGAATTGCAGCAGGATATCACGAGCCTTCGTATGCTCACTACCAGCATCACCCCGCAGATCCATGTACTCAAGAAGATCAGCATGCCATACGTCTATACCTACGGTACAGGCCCCTGCGCGTACACCACGTTGATTAGTAGCGACGATGGTAGCATTGATAATCTTAATCCAAGGGCATACACCACCACTGGCGCCCTTCTTCTTACGAATACGACTACCGCGGGCCCGCACCTTACTAATGCGTACGCCCACCCCACCGCCATTAGCACTCATCGCTGCTAGCTGAGAGATATTATCGAAGATACTCTCGCGACTATCATCGATATCGATGATATGACAACTACTGAGGCTACCATCTGCCTGACGCAAATTACTCATAAGAGGAGTGGCCAGGCTGATCTTACCGAGGCTGAGTAGGTCATAGGCCTTATGAGCAAAGGTCATGCGCTCGTGGGCGGGCTCCAACATACTGAGGAGTAGTGCTTGTGTTAACCACATCTCCTGTAATAGCTCGCCCTCTAGTAGATAACGCGCTGTGAGTAGATCAGCGCCGCTTATATCAAAGCGCATATCGCGCTCTGGGTCTATCCAGGTGCCGGCTTCAGCAATGTCATCAGCACTATACGTGTCTAAGAACTTATTTATTAGGTCTCCTTCATAGAGGCCCTCAGACCTCAGGTACTCGAAGGCCACTGGATAATTACCATAGAGATAGCCGCGGCGAGCCTTAACCTTACGTCGCCAATCCCACATACGAAGACGACCACTGACCTTCAGCCAATCAGGGTAATGCAAATCGGCTAATTCAGCTGCTGATCTAATCAGACCATTCTGTATCGCTTCTGTAGTGGTATCATCGTTGAAGCGACGACTAAGTCGCCGAGATAACTTATCGGGATCTACCTCTAGGCCCTCGCAGGCCCAGTTAATTACCTCGATAGCGCGATTGGCATCATAGGGGGTACGAGTACCATCTGTGTGTATAACGTTGATTTGCATATTATTATTGCTGGCTACTTCTTATGCTATTTAATAGATCGAGCCGTTCTTGCTCTTCTGCAAACTCCTCAGTAGACAGATCTACCTCTCTACGGAACTCGTCCTCTAGTGTGCTATCTACGATAGCTAGTCGTCCATCAAATAGAGCTGGAGCACCAGTAGGAGTATAATTAATATCACTATGCCCATCAGTATGACGCGGGGCACTATAGAAAATGTCATTCCTAGATTGCTGGGGCGTATAGCCCGCATCCTTAAGATGCTTACTCATATACTCACTGATAACCTGCAGAGCCTGCTTGAGACTAGCTATACTACTTGTCAACTCTAATAGCGTCATATTCGCTAATTGTGCCTTATTCGGTGGTGTCACCTTATACTGAGGTTGTGTTGTCTTGTTTGTCATACATGCTCGTCGTTAATTGTTTCTTCGGTGTCATCACCTGCTGCGTTGTCTTGGTACTCTGACAACTGACTGTAAATAGAATCTAGCATACTCTGGTTAATACCAGCACGAACTGCTGCTAGGCCCTGGAACTTAGTACCATCAGGTAGGGTATAGAAGGCCCCACTACGAGTAACTATACCAGTCTTAACGGCCTGACGTACAGTGTCGCCCACTAGATCCACGCCCGCCAGCAAGTCCCCATTGGGGCCTGTATAGGGTAATAGTAAATCTAGCTCTGCCTCACGAAAGGGGATAGCTACTCTATTCTTAGTGTTCTTGACTGTAATAGTCATGCCAGTTATAACGCCCCGCTGCTTAAGGGGGTCTCCTCGTCCTAGCCGCAGTTGTATAGCAGCATTATAGGCCAGGGCCTTACCACCAGTGGAGCCGACGGGGGCCCCATAACTACCTACCTTAGTGCGATACTGATTAATCAACACTACGATAGCACCAGTCTTATTAGCGGCATTGACTACTTGGGGTAGTTTCTTACTAAGCAGGCGGGCCAATTGAGCAACAGTAGCATCAGCAGAGCCCTTCTCCATCTCAACAGCCCCTATCATATTCGCTACTGAATCAATAACGACTATCTTGACTAGACCACTGTCTAATAGAGTAATAAGACTATCCATACCCTCCTCTCCTGTATCGGGGCGGAACATGGCTATCTGGTCCATCTTCATACCCATCATCTGAGCATAACCAACCTCGAATGACTTCTCGTGATCTAACCACGCTGCCATGTATCCCCTAGCCTGTAATAGACTAACGCACTGTTTCATAAGTGTAGTCTTACCTACACTAGTCTCACCTGCAATCTCTACTATCTTACCTGCGGGCCACCCACCTCCTAATACATAGTCCAATGAGAATATACCACTGGGTATAAAAGTAGTAGGCTCGATAGAACTAGTGGAGCCAAGGCCTCCCATATAATTAGGGCACTTTGCTCTAAGCTCAGTATCTAGCTTTCGAGCAAGCTTAAGTTGCTCTGAGATTTCATTCTTAGCCATATTTATATCTCAATAATTTAACACTCCGCTCACGCGCGTTGTCTGGCTATACAATTAGTCTTGCAACGCGCGGGGCTCTATTTGTAATTATGGGCCTCTACCGTATCTCCAAACAACATAGCATCAAGTGCACGTATCATTGTATGTTTATGCGGCGTGAGTAAACTCGACATAACTATATTGACACTCCCGTCGCTAAAAGCGAGGGATTCTTGGTTCACTGACTCAAGTTGTCTTGACAGGTATTGCTACCAACCAAAATAGAGCTTAAATCTCCCCAAGCGTTTAGGTCTGATGACCAACTTCCGATATGCCCTATCGTAGCTTTTTTGAGTACATTTAATGCTGCCATTTTGTCTCTATCTTCCACATACCCACACAAACAAACATGGGTTCTAACCGATAGAGACTTTTTAATTAACTTGCCACAATTAAAGCATTCTTGGCTAGTATAGGCGGGATTAACAGCAATAGTCAATCTGCCGTATTTAATGCCAAAATACTCAATCCATTTTCTTAATTGTGACCAGCCCGCATCATTAATACTCTTAGCTAGTTTTCGATTACGCACAAGGTTCTTGACTTTTAAATCTTCATAAGCTATCAAGTCGTTTGACTGAATTAAGCGGAGTGCCAATCTTTTAGCAAACTCTTCTCGCTGCCTACTTACTTTTAAATGTCCCTTAGCGTACTTTTGTCTAGCCTTTTTGTAGTTATTAGACTGCTGTTGCCCTCTTCTAAACTTTTTAGATTTTCTCCTATTTAGTTTATTAAGACGCTTCTCTGCTTTTCGATAATATTTAGGAGGTTCTACTGTATTGTTGTCGCTATCGGCATAAAGATATTTTAACCCCATATCTAATCCTAGGCAATGACCCGTCGATTCTAATTGTGGGGTTATATCTCTAGCATCGAGTTTTAGCATTAACTGGCAATAATATCCATCAGCCCTTTTAACTATTCTTATCCGTTGAATTTGCCATTCTTGAAAATAAAACAAGTCTCG
>NZ_JADBUZ010000150.1:0-10108 GCF_020245305.1 Microcystis sp. M20BS1
ACCCTTATCCTGACTTGATTTCAGTTTTTTCTTTGTTTTGTAAGGGTGTCAACAAGGAATATTACAAATTGTTAACCGAGTCTTGAAAGCCTTGTGCTACAAAGGTTTGAAATGTTAAGAAAGATGTGACTAAAGGACAGCTTATCAAGGGGGGCAGGGGGGATCAGAGGCAAAATCTATCTTCAATTTAATTATAACTACTTACTTAATCGCTAAAATAACTGACAATCGATCAAGTCTGAGCATCTCCCCCTGGTCAGGGTGCTATAGCTGACAATGAGTCGCTATAATAGAATTCGCCGATCGCTAACTTCTCCCTCGGTAAAATTTCTATGACTGGAAGACTGAACAAGCTACAACAAGATTTAAAGAACATAGAAACGGAAGTGGCAAATTTAGCCGAAAGAATGCGGGAAAAATACCGAATTTATCTTGATTTACTCGGTGAATCTCTCTATAAACAGGCGATCGGAGCAGTGTATTATATCTGTACCCGTTACTATGGGGGGGAATTTCTGGCTCTCTCCCACAGCAATCGTCAGAAACTACAAGAGGAGATCAAAGCTCTAGGACAAGAGGCTAAAGCCAGTTTACAGCAATTGGGCGAGCAGAGCTTCGATCGAGGGACATTTTCAGGGGTAGGATTCTCTAAAAGTCCAGCAGAGACGAAAAATACCCCAGATTTCTTAAAACTTTTTCTAAACAAACCGGAAAATCTAGCCGCAACTGGAGAGATTAATAACCCCGATATTTTACTCCATTGTTGTCGAGTGCTGGAAAAAAACTGTATCGAGATTCTCAATCATCTCTCCAAACAAATTAATCAGCAACTACAAAAAGCTTATATTCTTCCCCCTTATCTACCTAGTCAAATTATCGATATGGCAATTCAAGCGGGAGAAGAGGGACAATCCCTAGGTGGAGGAAATAATATGTTAAACATTTTAGTAGAAGCTAAAAACCCTGAACCAGAGGAAGAAAAAGATGAAGATGAAGATGAAGATGAAGATGATGGGGATGATCATGATTTTTCAAGTGGCAAAGTCACTAAAGTAACGGCAATTCATCTACGAATGGCTGAACTGGAATTTGCTGATACGCGCTTAAGTGTCGAAAGAAATCAAATTCGCTCCCTTTGGGAACAATTAAATCGTCTAGGTAAACAATATTATCACCTTCGCAAAGAATATACTATTGCTCAAGCGGAAGCGGCGTGGCGCAGTAGTTGGTATGATTAATCAGTTATAATTAAACAGAGGTAAGCTATTAAGAATTTAAATTGCTTGTTGAGATGAGGCAAGAGGCAAGAGGCAATAGTAAAGGGATTTGGGGAGATTTAGCCAATCTAAGGATAGGCGGTTAAAATGTGTCTTAGCTTATTAGGGAAACATAATACTGGGAAATTTGGAATCAAGAGGCAATTATGAAAGGGGAAATACCCGACTGGGTGAGATTACAAAAAGCCTTATCTGTAGAAGCGGAAAAAGGTTATCCCGATCTTCAGGGAAATCAGTACCGTTTTAGCGAGTTTTTGTGTCTTAGTTTCGGGGATAATCCTCCCGTGGGAATTGCCACCAGTGAGAGAAATCGCTGGCGAGAATTAGCCCAAAAATTTGCCCAATATTCCCAATTTAATCCCAGACAAAGACAACAATTAGTCGCCGAAACTCGCAATTTTTTGCAACAATTACGGCAAACTTTAGAAGCAACCCCGACCCCAAAAGAACCAGCTGCGGCGAAAATTATTAATACCACTCCCATCACGGCAAAGGCTAATTCTCCACGGCAAGTCACCCTGGAACAACCCTTGAAATATCTAGCGGAAGTGGGAGAGAGAAAAGCCAGTCTTTTAGAAAGATTAAACCTCCACAAAGTTGAAGATTTATTATATTATTATCCCCGGGATCATGTGGATTACAGTCGTCAAGTTAATATCGCTAATTTAACCGAGGGGGAAACGGTAACTTTAGTGGGGAATGTCAAGCGCTGTAATTGTTTTAATAGCCCCAAAAATACCAAGTTAGCTATCTTTGAATTGCTCTTACAGGATCGTACTGGACAGATAAAATTAAACCGTTTTTATGCGGGAACTCGCTACAATAATCGTGCTTGGCAAGAAGGACAAAAAAAACTCTATCCCGTCGGTTCGGTGGTGGCGGTTAGTGGTTTAGTCAAAGCGGGAAAATATGGGTTAACTTTAGAAAATCCTGAATTTGAATTATTAGACAGTTCTGGGGCAAGTATTGAGTCCTTAAAAATCGGGCGTATCCTGCCGGTTTATCCCCTCACCGATGGAGTACCCGCCGACCTAATTAGAAAGGCTGTAGTCGCCGCTTTTGGGGCAGTAGAGGCGATAAAAGACCCCCTACCTTTCGGTCTAAAAAAACAATACGGATTAATCGATTTAAAAACAGCAATTACTAACATTCATTTTCCCAATAATTCCGATATTCTCAGTCAAGC
Organism: Microcystis sp. M20BS1; assembly: GCF_020245305.1. NCBI lineage: Bacteria > Bacillati > Cyanobacteriota > Cyanophyceae > Chroococcales > Microcystaceae > Microcystis > Microcystis sp. M20BS1. Next base: position 2,464 of record NZ_JADBUZ010000150.1, read on the forward strand.
GCGACGGCGATTAGTCTTTGATGAATTCTTCTTTTTACAATTGGGTTTTCTGCGGCGGCGGCAACAGTATCGTCAGACACAGAAAAGTGCTATTTTTAGTGCTAAGGGTCAACTAATTGATCAATTTAATCAGATAATTCCCTTTCAATTAACCAATGCTCAAAAACGAGTTATTGAGGAAATTTTAGAGGATTTAGATTCTAGCACCCCGATGAATCGTCTTGTGCAGGGGGATGTGGGTTCTGGCAAAACAATTGTCGGAGTTTATGCTATTTTAGCAGCCCTACAATCCGGTTATCAAGCGGCATTAATGGCTCCCACCGAAGTTTTAGCAGAACAACATTATCGTAAGTTAGTTAGCTGGTTTAATCTCTTACATTTACCCGTAGAATTATTAACTGGTTCCACAAAAACTGCTAAACGGCGAGAAATTCACGCCCAATTGGAGACAGGAGAATTACCACTTTTAGTGGGAACTCATGCCCTAATTCAAGATGCAGTTAATTTCCGCAAATTGGGGTTAGTTGTTATTGATGAACAGCATCGCTTTGGGGTACAACAAAGGGCAAGATTATTAAGTAAAGGAGAGTCTCCCCACGTTTTAACCATGACAGCAACACCGATTCCCCGTACTTTAGCTTTAACCTTACATGGGGATTTAGATGTGAGTCAAATTGACGAATTACCCCCCGGCAGACAACCGATTCAAACCACCGCTTTAAATGGGAATCAAAGAAGGGCTGCCTATGATTTAATTCGGCGTGAAATTGCCCAAGGCAGACAAGCTTATGTGATTTTTCCCTTGATTGAAGAATCGGAAAAATTAGATGTTAGGGCTGCGGTGGAAGAATATCAAAATTTATCAGAAAAGATTTTTCCCAATTTTAATATCGGTTTACTCCATGGTCGCATGAGTTCCGCCGAAAAAGAGGAAATCTTAACAGCTTTTCGCGATAATATTCTGCAAATTATTGTCTCAACTACGGTTATTGAAGTGGGGGTGGATGTTCCCAATGCCACGGTGATGTTAATTGAAAATGCCGAACGTTTTGGCCTTTCACAATTGCATCAATTACGGGGGCGCGTCGGCAGAGGTTCCCATCAATCCTATTGTTTACTTTTAAGTGGCAGTAATAGTGCTAATTCCCGTCAAAGATTGACGGTTTTGGAACAATCCCAAGACGGCTTTTTTATCTCGGAAATGGATATGCGATTTCGCGGTCCAGGAGAAGTTTTAGGACAACGACAATCGGGTTTACCAGATTTTGCCCTCGCTAGTTTAGTCGAGGATCAAGAGGTGTTAGTTTTGGCAAGAGATGCCGCCGAAAAAATTATGTTAGATGATCCCCATTTAATCACTTTGCCCAATTTGAAACAAGCTTTAGAAGCTAAATATCAACGGATGTTAGGAGCGGATATTTTAACTTGATTTAGATGTTCAGTGATCAGTAAACAGTAATACTAAATCCAGTTATTAAAAACTGATTATTTATTCTCCGTTTTGCAGGAGTGCCTCTCTTGATATGTAGCCCATACTCAACGGATTTACTATTACTTCCGATTTTATCACTCAATCCAAGCTTTTGGGGGGTTCTACCCCCCAAACCCCCCGTTGGGGGCGTGGCGCCGCCCCCAAACCCCCCGCGCATTAGTTTTTCGGTGGGATGCTTACACGCAGCCGCTGACTCATCTGTAATAATTTAGGAGTCACTGATAATTGCTGATTGTCGGTATTTCTACAAATGTGAGATGCACCCAATCAGTAATCAGTAAACAGTAATCAATAATCAGTGAAAAGACAGCAGCAAACTGGCATTTGATGAGGCTCACTTAATACATACTGCTCATTCAAAACTTAAAACTCAAATCTTATAACTGATAACTGATAACTGATAACTGATAACTGATTCAATTAACCAAATTTAATCATTTCTCGTCCTACCATCACCGGTAATTCCCCTTTTAAAATCGGAATCAATGTCTCGCGAATTCTGTCCGCATCGGGGGGGCATCCCGGCATAAAAATATCGATGGGAATGACTTGATGGACTGGCAGCACTTGATCTAATAATTCGGGAACGATACCGGGTTCTTCTGGTAGTTGAGGGGTGTTATCTCCTAACTCTAAATAAGCCCTTTTTAGCACGGGATCGGCAGTTCCTAACATATTCCGCATAGCGGGAACATTAGCAGTCACGGCGCAATCACCAAAAGAAACGACGGTTTTGGTATTTTGACGGACTAGATGAATTAGTTCTAAATTATCCTGATTAGCGATCGCTCCTTCCACTAAACAGACATCGACATTTTCTGGATAGGTTTTCAGATCGCAGCCGACGGGACTATATACCACGTCAACTTTTTCGGCTAATTCTAACAGCCATTCATCCAAATCGAGGAAGGACATATGGCATCCCGAACAACCGGCTAACCAGACAGTAGCGAAGCGAATTTTAGACATAATTTTAATTCCTTGATTGGTATTTTTTGGCTGAGTTGCAATTTGATCAAAAGGATCAAACGCAAAGAAATTCTCTTTTAAGCTATTTTTGCCTCCAGGATAAACTCTTGCATTTTTTCCTCAAAGAAAGGGGTTAAATCTAGATTTTTCCAGTCTTTAAGTAGCTCAAAAATAATCGCCTCCGATGCAAAATTTCCCGTATAGGAAATAAAAGAAAAAGGACGTTTGCCGAAATTGAGCAAACAGCTTAAAATCGTGCAATGGTCTTTTACTCCAAAACCAAGAGAACAGGTTTGATCTCGATCTTTTACTCGCCAATTATCAGCACTTTTGGCATAAATATCTAGGGCAACTAAAGCGGAATCCACCTCTCTAGAATATTTAATTAAGAGCGAATACAAAACCCTAGGCTCTTGACTGACATCAGACAAAATTTCAATTATCCGACAAGGAATACTAGAAAATTGCGCCGTCAAATTGGAGAGAGACTGACACATTTCTAGGGCTTGCAGAAATTGCGATTCGGGTGATGTGGTCATAATTATCTCGTTTGCTGAATTGAATCAGACCAAGGATATTGTTTTTGTGCCAGTAAATGCGCTTGTTGCTGCGAAAAGCCTCGATTAATCACTAAGTCAGATTCGTAGATTTCATGATTGAGAAACATCCGATCAAGATTATTCCCTTGAGCGCCAGCGAGTCTTCACCAAGCTGCTACCATTAAACCTTCGGGAAAAAATTGATATCGAGACACTCCCGATCCAAAAGCGTAATCCTTGGCGCGTCGGATATCGATTTCCGAGATTTCGTATTGGGCAGCAATCCCTAGGATATCTTGATTATTACCCATAATCTGATCATAGTCCTCCCTTACCTTGGCGGTTAATTTTTGCTCGTAGATATCTAAATGCGCCCATCGATCACTATCGCCCTCCATCGATTACTTTAACGCGTCCATTGGTGTTCAGTCCTGGCGTTAACTAAAAATTCCAACTTCGATCGATCTTCCTCTTTTTCGGAAACGGCGGAACCCTTGCGGAATATGGCTCCCGTTGGACAAGCGGCAACACATTTGCCGCAGGAAGTACAGGCAGAAACGCTGCCCCAAGGCTGATCCATTCCCGCGATAATTTTATCTTTTTCGCCGCGATAAGCCAGATCCCAAACGTGCGCCCCTTCAATTTCATCACAGACTCGCACACAACGGGTACAGAGAACACAACGATTATGATCGATACCAAAAAGATGATGGGAAATATCGACTTCTCGCTTGGGAAAACGGTAGGGAAAACGACTATGATCCATACCCACTTCGATGGCTAAATCTTGTAATTCACAGTTACCATTAGCCACACAAACCGCACAAACGTGATTGCCTTCAGCGAATAATAATTCCACTGTCATGCGGCGATATTCTTTCAGTTTTGGGGTATCGGTATGAACCACCATTCCTTCCGCCACTTCCGTTACACAGGCAGGTAATAATTTATTAATACCTTCAATTTCTACCAAACATAAGCGACAGGCAGCCACTTCGGAAACCCCATCGAGATGACAGAGGGCGGGAATTTTTATTCCTACCTGACTAGCGGCTGCGAGAACTCGCGAACCTGCTTCGATCGCTACATCTTTGCCATCAATGCTTAAAGTGATTACGGACATAAAAATTATTCTCCTTGAGGATAATATCCCTCTCCTTCCCATAGGCCACAATTTGTGGCCAAGGGTGGGATTTTTACAGAAAGTTTTAACCTAGACAAGCGGCTAAGTCTTTTGCGGGGGTGGTAATCGGCTGCAGATGATAGGTATCGGAGAGGAATTTGAGGACGTTAGGGGAGATAAATGCCGGTAAAGTTGGTCCCAGACGGATATTTTGAATACCTAGATGCAGCAGGGTGAGCAGTACAGCGATCGCTTTTTGTTCGTACCAAGAGATAATTAGGGAGAGGGGAATCTCGTTGACGCTAACGTTAAAAGCGTTGGCTAATCCTAGGGCGATTTTGATGGCACTATAGGCATCATTACATTGTCCCACGTCCATCAGCCGGGGTAATCCTTCGATAGTACCTAATTGTTTGTCGAAAAAGCGGAATTTTCCACAGGCAAGGGTTAAAACGATGCAATCTTCGGGAACTTGTTCCACGAATTCGGTGTAGTAATTGCGATCGGGTTTTGCCCCATCGCAGCCCCCAACTAGGAAGAAGTGACGGATTTTACCCTGTTTAAGGGCATTAACCAGCGTATCAGCGACACTGAGAACGGTATTGTGGGCAAATCCCACCATTACCTGCCGAGGTTCGCTTATTTCAGTAAATCCGGGCAATGATTGCGCTTTAGCAATCACGGGACTAAAATCGATCGCACCGTCCACTGTTTCTAAGCGGTTAATATGGGCATAACCCACAGGTCCGAGGGTAAAGAGTTTACTTTCATAGTTTTCGTGGGGGGGCATGAGACAATTAGTAGTTAAAACTATTGCCCCCGGAAACTTAGCAAATTCTTTAGTTTGATTTTGCCAGGCGGTGCCATAATGACCGTAGAGATGGGGATATTTTTCTTTGAGTTTTGGATAACCGTGGGCGGGTAATAATTCTCCGTGGGTATAGACTGTTATCCCAGTATTGGCAGTTTGTGCCAGTAACGCTGCTAATTGTTTAATATCATGGCCGGAGACTAAAATGGCTTTACCTAGACGCGGATTTAAGGGAACATTTGTCGGTATGGGATGACCGTAGGTTTCGGTATGACCTTGATCTAATAATTCCATGGCCCGCAGGTTTGCTGCCCCAACTTTTAGACAGATTGCCACCCAATCATTCAGGTTTAAATCACTGCGATCAATTGCCGCTAAAGTCTCTTGGATAACCTGATAAACTGAGTCATCCTCTTGACCTAATTCCTGAGCGTGGAAAGTATAGGAAGCCAGACCTTTAACTCCGTAGATAGCGGTTAACTTTAGGGAAAAAATATCGAGATCCTGTACTTTTTCAATTAGTTCTAAGGATACTTCTTGACCTTGGCTGACTAGGCTCTCATTAAAATTAGGCTGATAGTTAGCAAGTGCAGACCAGTCCACCGATCCCAATTGTGCTTTTAAATTTTCCCGAATCTCTAAACAACGCTGAATATAATCGGTAAAACGTCTTTGATCGAAGTTCACATTGGTCATGGTGGCGAAAAGCGACTCGCAGGTAAAAATATCGGCTTCGCGAGTAGATATCGCCGCTTCTTTGGCTTTTAAAACCACCGATGCTAATCCCCGCAGACAATAAACTAATAAGTCTTGAACGGCGTTGACTTCGGGACTTTTTCCACAGGCTCCCCACTGATGACAACCATTACCACTAGCGGTTTGTTCGCATTGTTCACAAAACATAAGTTTTCTCTCTTTTTTCAGTGGATTGACAGATTGTTGCGATTTTTTTCTACTAAATTTAATTCTGCTTTTTTGAAAGTTAGTTATCGGCCCTCACCCAGCAAGAATTATGGATTTTACGACTGGAAAGCTTGTCTTGACAGCCTCTCCTCTCTGAACTATGTTTTTATTCTCTCACTCTTTTTGCCGGTTGGGTTCTGATTTTAGATTTCCTCAAGAATTACTGATTAAACAATTATTTAGTTGTCTTATTAAATTAAGTATTTTTGGTGATTTTTATGATATAATGAGCGAAACTTTCGATTTTTAGCTGGGTGTTTGCCAGTGTCATAGCAATCGGTCTCCTGATTAGGATCGAAAGTTGGAACTTAAGAGTTATTATACCCTAACTCTGATGATAGGATTGCTTTCGACATAGATAGTTATCTCTTTTGTTATTTACTTAACTTAGCAATGATTGAAACCGCTCATCTCCCCGAATCTGCTCAAAATCTTTATCTGTTTTTGCCATATCCTGATATTCGACATCAAGATTGATGGCGCGTTGTAAGTTTTCGATAGCTAATTCCACATTATTTTGTAAGCCATAACAGCAAGCTTTATTGTAGTAAGCATTAGCATAATTTGGATTAATTTTAATAGCACGATCACAAGATTCTAGTGCATCTTTATATCGTCCCATACAAGTTAAAACATATCCTCGATTACCCCAAGCTTCATGGTAATCGGATTTAATTTCTAAAGCTCGATCGCAGGATGCGATCGCTTCTTCAAATCTGCCTAAATTACCTAACGCAATCCCTCGGTTGTTCCAAGCATCAGGGTAATCGGGTTTAATTTCTAAAGCTCGATCGTAGGATGCGATCGCTTGTTCAAATCTGCCTAAATTATTTAACACAACCCCTCGGATAAACCAAGCTTCATGGTAATCGGGTTTAAATTCTAAAGCTCGATCCCAGGATGCGATCGCTTCTTCAAATCTGCCTAAATTACCTAACGCAACCCCTCGGCCGTACCAAGCATCAGGGTAATCGGGTTTAAATTCTAAAGCTCGATCCCAGGATGCGATCGCTTCTTCAAATCTGCCTAAATTACCTAACGCAATCCCTCGGTTGTACCAAGCATCATGGTAATCGGGTTTAATTTCTAAAGCTCGATCGTAGGATGCGATCGCTTCTTCATATCTGCCTAGATTACCTAACGCAATCCCTCGGTTGTACCAAGCATCATGGTAATCGGGTTTAAATTCTAAAGCTCGATCGAAGGATGCGATCGCTTGTTCAAATCTGCCTAAATCATCTAACGCATTCCCTCGGTTGTTCCAAGCTTGATGGAAATCGGGTTTAATTTCTAAAGCTCGATCGTAGGATGCGATCGCTTCTTCAAATCTGCCTAAATTACCTAACGCAATCCCTCGGTAGTTCCAAGCATCATGGTCATCGGGTTTAAATTCTAAAGCTTTGTCGTAGGATGCGATCGCTTCTTCAAATCTGCCTAAATTAGCTAACGCAACCCCTCGGTAGTTCCAAGCATCATGGTCATCGGGTTTAAATTCTAAAGCTTTGTCGTAGGATGCGATCGCTTCTTCAAATCTGCCTAAATCAGCTAACGCAACCCCTCGGTAGTTCCAAGCTAGATGGAAATCGGGTTTAATTTCTAAAGCTTTGTCGTAGGATGCGATCGCTTCTTCAAATCTGCCTAAATTACCTAACGCAACCCCTCGGCCGTACCAAGCATCAGGGTAATCAGGTTTAATTTCTAAAGCTCGATCGTAGGATGCGATCGCTTCTTCAAATCTGCCTAAATTA
>NZ_JADBUZ010000151.1:0-3533 GCF_020245305.1 Microcystis sp. M20BS1
TGGCTTTTAAATGTTGATCTAGTTGTTCTTTTTGGTCTGTATTCATGATTCTACCGTTTAATTGTTTCTCTTTATTTTGCCTTAGCTAACGTTTTTAGTCTCTAAGCATTTATACTTATTGCAAAATTGGGATGCTCCCATCTTAAACCCTATTAGGGATTGAAACATTCCCAAATCACGCGACACATAAAGCGTTGCATTGTTCCAATTAATCTTAAACCCTATTAGGGATTGAAACCTTTTTATGGCCCTTATTTGGGCGATTACATTGATGTTCCAATTAATCTTAAACCCTATTAGGGATTAAAACAGCGAATACACCAACGAAGTAACTGGACTTCATAAAGTTCCAATTAATCTTAAACCCTATTAGGGATTGAAACTTTGAAGGTGATGCTATTTATAAACTATCAGGTACAGCGTTCCAATTAATCTTAAACCCTATTAGGGATTGAAACGGGTGTGGAGACTTATGAGCTACTGGATAATGGCGTTCCAATTAATCTTAAACCCTATTAGGGATTGAAACGCCGTCTCCGAACCCTAATGGCGCGACTAATTCCTGTTCCAATTAATCTTAAACCCTATTAGGGATTGAAACTAGAATTAATCCCCCCTCCTACTCCTAGTCCTGACGTTCCAATTAATCTTAAACCCTATTAGGGATTGAAACGCTAAAGATTTTAGCGACACTCTTAAGGATAAGTGTTCCAATTAATCTTAAACCCTATTAGGGATTGAAACTAGGGGGATTTTGGGAATTGCTTATCCGACTCTTGTTCCAATTAATCTTAAACCCTATTAGGGATTGAAACAGCGTCATCATCGGTAAACAGCGAGATTAGGGCATGTTCCAATTAATCTTAAACCCTATTAGGGATTGAAACTTAAATTTGATAAAATACAGTAAAGCCAAGAGGTAATGTTCCAATTAATCTTAAACCCTATTAGGGATTGAAACATTCAATCCGTAATTTTTCCAGGAGCGGATCATACCCGGTTCCAATTAATCTTAAACCCTATTAGGGATTGAAACGCTTACCAGTTGCCGGTGGGTGGGTCCCCTCTGGGTTCCAATTAATCTTAAACCCTATTAGGGATTGAAACCAAAATCGAGCTGGGCCGCCTCAGTGAGGCGGTTCCAATTAATCTTAAACCCTATTAGGGATTGAAACACCTGAGAAAGCACGCTGGCGGGCGAGGAAATATAGTTCCAATTAATCTTAAACCCTATTAGGGATTGAAACGCTGCTATCAATTCAAGATGAAGGGAACTTAGTAGGGTTCCAATTAATCTTAAACCCTATTAGGGATTGAAACGCCATAATAACTATCTTTAGTATAAGCCGCCGCTTCGTTCCAATTAATCTTAAACCCTATTAGGGATTGAAACTTTAGCTAATTCCGCCTGCCGACCTCGTAAAGCCGGTTCCAATTAATCTTAAACCCTATTAGGGATTGAAACGCATTTTATACGCTGGTACGCTGATTTATCTTGGTTCCAATTAATCTTAAACCCTATTAGGGATTGAAACTTTCTTCTAGATTCCCTTCGGGCTGGGTCTTTGGGGCTATGGTTCCAATTAATCTTAAACCCTATTAGGGATTGAAACAAGTTTTCCGATGAAGCGCGATCGCAACGGCCAAGCGTTCCAATTAATCTTAAACCCTATTAGGGATTGAAACAGATGCCACCTTAGATGATAGCTTAGATACTAGCGTTCCAATTAATCTTAAACCCTATTAGGGATTGAAACCTAATTCTCGAATACGTCCACTTTGAGCGGGGAGTTCCAATTAATCTTAAACCCTATTAGGGATTGAAACAATTCTTTTTAGTCCGTTGGTGATTTTTTTTAAGCGTTCCAATTAATCTTAAACCCTATTAGGGATTGAAACTCGGTTCGCTCCCTGTTAAGCCTCGATCGCTCGCCATCACGTTCCAATTAATCTTAAACCCTATTAGGGATTGAAACTTTAGATAATTTTATTGCAGATGCTCAAGCAAAAGTTCCAATTAATCTTAAACCCTATTAGGGATTGAAACAGTACCGGGGGCATTACTACAATTGTACCATTTTAGTTCCAATTAATCTTAAACCCTATTAGGGATTGAAACAGTAATTAAACAAGTAAATAAAAAATGAAACCTTGTTCCAATTAATCTTAAACCCTATTAGGGATTGAAACTAATGCTTCTTCAATTTCACTAGATATTATAATTAGTTCCAATTAATCTTAAACCCTATTAGGGATTGAAACCATTGATTTCAATTGAAGCATTAAGATAAATATCAGTTCCAATTAATCTTAAACCCTATTAGGGATTGAAACATCGTGGCATCCGTGGCAATCATAGGCTATTCCCTTGTTCCAATTAATCTTAAACCCTATTAGGGATTGAAACTTTATTGCACATATGCAATAAACTGTACTGATTTCAGTTCCAATTAATCTTAAACCCTATTAGGGATTGAAACAAGGTTTACGATTTGCCGCCCTCTGGCTCGCTTCCTTGTTCCAATTAATCTTAAACCCTATTAGGGATTGAAACAAGGAAGAGCATCAAGCATACGTCGCCCAACACGGTGTTCCAATTAATCTTAAACCCTATTAGGGATTGAAACTAATCGACATTAAAATATTTATCATTGCTTAAGGTTCCAATTAATCTTAAACCCTATTAGGGATTGAAACAGTTATTGGTTATCGGATTAATGTACACTAACCCGTTCCAATTAATCTTAAACCCTATTAGGGATTGAAACTGTTAAGATTTTGAGTTCATCATCATTATCATCTAAGGTTCCAATTAATCTTAAACCCTATTAGGGATTGAAACCGATCGCTTGCCTATCTGCGAATAATCCGATTTTGTTCCAATTAATCTTAAACCCTATTAGGGATTGAAACCTATAAAAGATGCGATCGGGTAGCATATTCTGCCCATGTTCCAATTAATCTTAAACCCTATTAGGGATTGAAACCCTTCGATTGCGCGGCTTGCTGTAGCTTCTATGTGTTCCAATTAATCTTAAACCCTATTAGGGATTGAAACAATGGGAATAAGCAAGAAATGCAGTTAACCCCTAGCGTTCCAATTAATCTTAAACCCTATTAGGGATTGAAACTCCGAAGGTCCAGTAGAAACAAGCGATCGAGTAACGTTCCAATTAATCTTAAACCCTATTAGGGATTGAAACGAAAAATTTTCGCCCGAATTTTTGAACTGGTACAAGTTCCAATTAATCTTAAACCCTATTAGGGATTGAAACCCAAAGGATTCCAAGCAACAAAATTCCCAGGAAAAGTTCCAATTAATCTTAAACCCTATTAGGGATTGAAACTTTTATATCGCAGAAAGTACCTTGCCACTCTTTTATCAAGTTCCAATGGGAGCATCCCAATTTTGCAATAAGTATAAATGCTTAGAGACTAAAAACGTTAGCTAAGGCAAAATAAAGAGAAACAATTAAACGGTAGAATCATGAATACAGACCAAAAAGAACAACTAGATCAACATTTAAAAGCCA
>NZ_JADBUZ010000152.1:0-3907 GCF_020245305.1 Microcystis sp. M20BS1
ATTTTGCTAATAAACATAGCAAAATTATAGATGATTTCCTGACCTAAGATCACATTTTATTCTTTTTTCCACTTCAATCTAAGAATTGAGAAAAAAGCAAAACCTTACATTATACCATAAAAAAATTATGCAAGAGGTCTAAAGGAAATAAGTGAAGAGTTAAGGTCATCAGCGTGTAGATTGTTAATCGAAATTCTAGCCATTGAAATTGTCCTCTTAATCAAAGAAAAAGTAGTTAACTTGAGATTGAGTTTACCTTACTCACCTATTTTTATATAATGCTTTTTAAAGCAGATGGCAACCCTCTTGAAGGATTATTTTTGAACATAAATAAGGAAATAAAGCAGAGCCTTAGATATGGCGTTCTGAGGCAGAGCATTGGAGCAAGAGTTATTAATCTCTCCCTGAACAGTTACCTAAAAATATCTGTAATTGGTGATTGCTTTTCCTAGAAAAGCAATCACTTTTTACTTAAATTTCAACTTTAGTTACCTTCGTAATCTTACCGTTCTTGTCGTACTCCGTTATTGTGATTGTTATTCCGCCCATGATATTTCGGTAATCGTATTCTGTAATATCTTGAACTTTATCTTATTCTGAATTGACAAGAACCAAATCAGTAATTTGAAGTTGGGACATTGGAATTATACTCCTAATTAAGAAAAAAGTAGTTGGCTTGAGATTGGGTTTACCTCACTCATCTGTTCCTAGATTAATCGCTCTCCCAGCAGATGACAACCCCCTGGAAGGATGATTTTTGAACATAATTCTAGTATTTTATGTTCAATTTTCAAGGACAGTCCCCAACGAGAAAATAAGGGTTTCCTGTTATTTCGCCAGCAACTTTGAGATGAAAACTGAGTTTTGCCCCCTAAATCCTGAACATAAATCAACTATTTATGTGTTTCCATTCAATTAATTTCTAAGCGCGAGACCACGGTGCGCCCCTATCATTGGCGCGATAATATGATCGTAGGGGCGAATTGCATTCGCCCTCTTCAAAAACCTGGCATTTTTATTGGCGATCGCAAAGCTCTTATTCATCGGACCGCGTCCTGTAGGGGCGAAGCATTCGGGCATAAGGGACTTGCGCTTTGATAACGTACCTTTTGGGCGAACGCAGTTCGCCCCTAGATTGTGGACAAAATCCGTTACTGTAGGGGCGCAAAGAACCTGCGCCCTCCGAGCGCTCAGGTTTGCTGATCACCCTAATTAAGCGATTAAATCGATTAACTTTTGTTTTAAAGTTTCCAATCCGAGGCGACGAATAGCCGAGATAAAAACAGCTTGGGGATATTTTTCCTTAGCTATTTCCAAATCGTCGCTTTTTACCTGATCCAACTTATTAAACACCATTAACATCGGACCGGTTTGAATCGGCATCTCCGAGAGGATTTTTAACACCGAGGCAATCTGACTTTCCCAAGCTGGATGGGAGAGATCCACCAGATGGAGTAATGCCTCTGCTTCCGTTACTTCCTCTAAAGTTGCCCGAAAAGCATCCACCAGCGAGGGGGGTAATTCGTGGATAAAACCCACCGTATCGGTTAGTAACAGGGTGTGAGAGACCTGGGTGAGGGGATCGGTAATAGTTAAGCGTCGGGTGGTGGGATCGAGGGTAGCAAACAGTTGATCGGCGGTATAAACTTCGGCAGCGGTGAGAGCATTAATTAAAGTAGATTTTCCCGCATTGGTGTAACCGATGATCGCCACACTGGCTACATCTTGTTTTTGCCGTTGTTTGCGTAAACGGGAACGATGAGCTTGCAGTTGATCCACCTCATCCTGGAGACGGGATAAACGACGTTGAATAGTTCGGCGTTCTGTTTCTAATTTTGTCTCCCCTGGTCCGCGAGTGCCAATTCCTCCCCCTAATCTCGACATGGCTAATCCGCGCCCGGTGAGACGCGGTAAAGTGTATTCTAATTGGGCTAATTCTACCTGTAGTTTACCCGCTTGCGATTGGGCCCGTTGGGCGAAAATGTCTAGGATCACCTCGGTGCGATCGACCACTCTCACCCCGATTTGGTTCTCTAGATTGCGAATTTGGGCGGGAGAAAGGTCGCGATTGAATACAACTAAATTAGCCCCCGAAGTTTGCACCTGTAGGGCGATTTCTGCCACTTTTCCCGAACCGATCACAGTTTGAGGATGGGGATGATCCCGTTTTTGTCGGGTGACTTGCAAAACTTTACCCCCGGCGGTATCAACTAAACGTTCTAATTCGCTTAAACCGTCCTCAAACTGGCGATCGCTCATATTGTCGGTCATTAAACCAACCAATAGCACCCGATCTTCGGCTGTATCAACGGTTATAGCGGTAAATTCTCGCTGAAACTCCGCCTCTAGTCCTTCCACTAACTCTAAAAAGTCCTGTTTGCTTAAATCCTCTAGATTTAAGGGCGGGGAGACAGACCAGTATATATTACTATTGACATTTGTTTGACTTTGTGGTATGAGATGCGCCAGATAGACTTGCTCCACATAACCGGTCGCCCCACCACCGCGACGGATCATGCCTGTGCCAGTTAGGGTTAAGATCACCAGTGCGTCTAATCTTTGCAAAGCCATGGCGGTTAGACTGGATTCTTTTGGCGGTTCTTGCTTGAGTTCCGTGGCGATGCAACGAATTCCGCAAAGACGTTCGGAACCGTAGCGGGGTAGTTCCAAGAGAGAAAATTGCGTTTGTCGGGGGGTTCCCACTCCCACTCGAATTACCTGGCCGCGACGGTTGATATAGGTGCAGAGGGGTTGATGGATATCGGTACTGATGGCCGCCAGTCTTTGGGCGAATTCTGGGGTGGTGAGGGTATCAATAGGCAAGCGTTCATGGTACAGCCTTTGTAGCTGTTTCATCTGACTAGCTTTTAGTCCCTGGGTATTGCCGAAGATGGTATCGATAGGCTTTCCTCGCAATTAGGATTTTATCTATATATTGTAGCGATTTTGACACTCGCTGCTCTTTCCTTTTTTGGCACGTCGCCAATGAGAACAGACAAGTCTGGGCATTTTCAGGAACAGGGAATAGACAGTGCTTCCTTCTCCAGCAAACCCAGGATATGAATCTTTATTAGCGAAAAATATGGCAAAATTTTCCACCGTCGTCAAGGATTTTTACATTTCATATTTTGCAATTTTTATAGCCAAACTCAAGTATTTACTCAATAGTAACCTTTCCTTATATTAATAAAGCAAGAATAACAAAAAGGGAGAAAATAAAAAATACAAGCATTAAAGAAACTCCCTTAGATGAATAATAACATTCTGGAACTTCAAAAATTTAGAACAGAGACCTATAACTTGATTGGACGTGCCAAAGATGCAACTTTTGAGTTAATGGACGCAGTTTTAACCACAAAAACAGCATACTGTTGGGCAGATTTTTCTCTTTCTCCTCTTAAAAAATGTGGTTCTGCCTCAACCGTAATAGATATTCCCCTAGAGGTATATCTATTAACCATTGATTTTACTTAATCTTACCATTGACTTTAATAAATCTTAAAAATACTCTAAGTTACTTATAAAAATAAAGGTACGTTAGCGACAGCGTAACACGCCCTACTTATACAACTTTTGCCAGAGGTCTAAGGCAAAGTCGTCCTAATACTAAATCTGGTTATTAAAGACTGATTATTTATTCCCCTTTTTGCCGTTCGGCTCAGCTCACGGCCGAAGCCTTTTGCCTGAGCAGAAAACGGGTTTCTCGGAGAAACCCGTTTTCTGTGCGTTACTCAACGGATTTAGTATAAAAGGAGAGGGTTTCAAACCGAGGATTTGCGATGATACAATAAAGCTAGGCCAAAATGCGATCGCAAGAGATAAAGCATGGTTCAAGCACCCATCGAACCCCAACTTTTCTATCCTGACTCCGACGGTAAACCTATGGCCGACAACACAGTTCAATATC
>NZ_JADBUZ010000153.1:0-4276 GCF_020245305.1 Microcystis sp. M20BS1
AATCCCGAGACAAAGATTCCCCCTTTGACTAATAATCCCATGAAGATTAAAGCCAAGGCTTCGGGAGGTGCGTCCTTTAAACCAGCAAAAGCAAAGGAATTATTGGCTTTATAGACTAAAACTGCGCCAATAAGGTAAAATGACATCGCTACATTGCTGATAAACAGATAACGCAGGGCAACCCAGAGAGAGCGATCGCTGCGAGGATAGGCAATCACCAGAAAAGCGGCAATACTAATTACTTCTAAGGCAACGTAAACGCTAATAAAATCCTCACAGACGAAGACAGAATTAATGCTGCCGTGGAGAATGATAGCTTGGGCGTAAAAAAAGGCGGTTTTGCTACTTTCCCAGTTATAAAGGATCACCGCCATCGTCACGAGGGCATTAGTGAGGATAAAATAGGCACTTAACTGATCGGCTACCAGTTTCACGCCATAATTATCCAGTAGGTTGAGGGTTATGGGGGCGGATTGGCTAAATAGAAGGAGAGAATAGGCGAGAGAGATAACAGAAGTAATTAAGGACAGATATTTAGCCCAGCGAGACAGTAAATAGCCAATAAAGCCGCTCAAAAAGGGAACGACTATCCAAGCGATCGTTAGAGTATTGATGGTGTAGGATTTTCTGATCTTTACTTTGTCTAGGGCAGGGTTTTCCTGGACTAATCTGCTCAATTTCACCAGCAAAGATACTTTCTCTAATTATCCTCGATCGAGTCCCAATTGCTCAAGATTTTTCAGGTGGCCAATAGATTGTTTTGGTTCTATAATAGACTTCTTGTATGATTTTTTTATGGTATAATGGAAAGTCTTGCTTTTTTCTCGATTTTTAGATAGAAGTGGAAAAAAGAATAAAATGTGATGTGATCTTAGGTCAAGAAATTATCCATACTTTTGCTATGTTTATTAGCAAAAATATGGATTAAGCTGTTCGTAATTTAAATTGCTTGTTGAGACGAGGCAAGAGGCAAGAGTCAAAAGGCAACAGTAAAGGGATTGGGGAAGGTTCGGCTAATCTAAGAATAAGCGTTTAAAATGCGTCTTAGCTTATCAAAACTTAAAGGAGCGCGAAAGTGTGATTACTTCAACCAATTATATCTCTCTACCCTTTTTTCTCCCAGTTCCTCTGCTACTAGCTTTCACCCACTTATGTCAAGCAGTCAGGCTTATCGGTTAAACAACTTTGATAACTTTAGGCGAAGAGTCCTCCTAAATTGGCGTTTTGTTACTAATCGATCCTACTCAGTCTAGGAGAGCCATTAATTCTTTTTTCATTACTTTTTAGGTTCTGGGGTTTGCTGTTTGGAAGCTGCCGCAATCGCTTGATTTAAACGAGTTAATTCTTCTTTAAACTTCGGTTCTTGGGGATAATTTTTGACTAATTTTTCTAGGAGACTTTTCGCTCCAGAAACGTCTTGAGTTTGTAATCTTGTTCCATAAAGAACCAGCATAACTTCCAGATTGTTGGGATATTTTTGATATAACTTTTCTAAAGGTTCTCTAGCTCCGATAAAATCTTTTAACTGTAGGCGAGCTTGGGCCAGTCCTTGCAAAGCAGTGGGGTTATCTGGTTCGCGTTCAAGAATTTTCTCGTAACCTTTGACCATTTCTTGTAATTTTTCGGGGGCAATAGTTGCCTCTTGCCCGGGTTGACTGCCTTGGGGGGAATTAGAATTATTATTTTTCCATAAACCTAAAGTTGGCACCACCATTAAAGCCAAAAATACTAAACCAGAGGAAACAATTAAGACTCGTTTGAGGGTATCGTTATTTTTTTTGGGCATACTTTTTCAAGATTAGAGATAAGATTAATCAGTAGTAACTTGATGAAATTCGTGACCCCAAAGATTATAAGCCCAAATTCCCAAGCTAAAACTACCTAAGCAGAGAATGGTGATCGTCAGGAAAACTTGCCACCTATTGTAACCCGCTTCCTGAAGTTCTAGACGACCGAGGATAGCAGCAGCTAACAGAATTAAAGCTCGAGTAAATACCGCCCACTTGTGGAAGATAAAGACTACCGCCAAGGACCAGCCAAGAATTGATAATACAGCGCTAATATCATTTTTAAACCAACTGCGGAAAAATAGCGGCATTAAGTTACTAAACAGAGTTAATCCTAGGGCAATTGAGAGGATAACCCCTACCGCTAGGATATAGATGATGATTTCTAGCCATTCGCTAGTGAGAGTCCAATTCATCTCATCACCGCGGGCAAGTAACCAATCACTCCATGATAAACGCTCCTGGGCGATCGACCAGCCAAACAGCCCATAGACCGATGGTATTAGAAAAGTAAGTAGTATAATGCGCCAAAACATAATCAGTTATCAGTTATCAGTTATCAGTTATCAGTTTTGAGTATTAAGTGAGCAGTATGTATTAAGTGAGCCTGATCAAATGCCAGTTTACTACTGTCTTTTCACTGATTACTGTTTACTGCTTACTGATCACTGTTTACTGATCACTGAAAAAAGTCAAGCCTGAACCCTGAAAGAGGGGAGAATTGCCCCTTTTCAGACTTCAGGCCTCTGGGATTGTCCCGATCGCTTAGGACATATACTGGATGATAAAGTCGAAGTAGGGGGCTGCTGCCACGGCATCTTCTTGAGTCAAAAGACCTAAAGCGGCCTCTTTGAGACAACGAATCGCCTCCACCATGCCGGGGACGGGAACATTAAGAGAGTTATACATCTCTTTGACCCCGATCAGGCCGGTTTGTTCGATCGGACCCTTATCTCCGGCTAATACCCCATAGGTAACTAGACGCAGATACCAACCATAATCGCGCAAGCATTGATTATATTGACGCTGACCGTAGGCATTACCCCCCGGCGCTCTATAATCGGGACGTTTCTTGAACAGTTGTTTTTGAGCCTGATCGACGATTTTTTTCTCATTTTCAGCGAGAGTCTCGGCAATGCGAATTCTCTGCTCACCGGTTTTTAAAAATTGCCCGATACCCTGTAGTTCACCACTACTAGGATAACGAAGTTCGTCGTCGGCTTTGAGGATGACTTGGCTAACTACGCTCATAATATCAAGGTAAATTCTGATAACATTCTGTAGTTTATCTCAGGTCGGGGTCTGGAAGTCGAGTCATCCCTGCTGGGTGGGCAATTCCTAAAAATTGTAATATTTCGTTATGAGTTTCCCCGACAGCCCGGTTACTGTCTAGAATGAATGTATTAGTGGTCAGGAGCGAGGAGATGGCAATTGAGATGTCACCGCACACTGATTAACTTGAACCCGATAAGTGGTAATTAATATGGAATTTCTAGCACCCTTGCTGTTGATAGCGGGCATTCTGGGGTTAAATGGCTTTAAAATCGATCGAGAATACCAGCGTGGTGTTATCTTTCGCCTAGGTCGTTATCAAGACACCAAAGGCCCCGGACTGTACTGGATCATTCCCCTAGTTGACCAAAAAATGCAGCTGGATATTCGCACCAAAACCGTCGATATTGCCCCGCAAGAAACTGTCACCGCCGATAATGTCACAATTAAGGTTAATGCGGTTCTCTACTATCGCATTATCGATCCTAGCAAAGCGATTAATAAAGTCGAATCCTATCCTGCGGCCGTTTATCAAGCGGCCATGACCACTTTAAGAAATGTCGTCGGTCAAAATCATCTCGATGATGTCTTGCAAAAACGAGACAAAATTAATCAAGCGGTTCAACAAATTGTCGATGAAATTAGCGAACCTTGGGGCATCGATATCGAACGGGTGGAGATGAAAGATGTGGAAATTCCCACTGGTATGCAGCGAGCTATGGCCAAGGAAGCGGAAGCATTGCGAGAAAAACGGGCCCGTTTGATTAAAGCTGCCGCAGAACAGGAAGCTTCGCTAAAATTAGCGGAAGCTTCCCGATTAATCATGGAAAATCCCGCCGCTTTGGAATTACGCCGCCTACAAATGTTAACGGAAATTGGAGCGGAAAATAACACCAGTACCGTGATTATGCTCCCCTCCGATATCTTAAATCTCGCTCAAAAATTAACTGAAAAAAAATCATAAAATGGCTCAGTTGTCAATAGCCAAAAAGGTTAATTTTCTCTGGTGTGTTAGGTTGGTTTAAGTAAGTGGTTATAATTAAATTGAAGATAGATTTTGTCTTTGATCCCCCCTGCCCCCCTTGATAAGCTATCCATTAGTCACATCTTTCTTAACATAAAATTTGACAAAAAGAGAAAAGTGTGCAAGATGGCTCAAGGGGGTTCTATGGGGGGACTAATTTGATGAGATAGTTTCCAAGTCTGGCTGATATCAT
>NZ_JADBUZ010000154.1:0-15106 GCF_020245305.1 Microcystis sp. M20BS1
GATCGTAGGATGCGATCGCTTCTTCAAATCTGCCTAAATTACCTAACGCAACCCCTCGGCCGTACCAAGCATCAGGGTAATCGGGTTTAATTTCTAAAGCTCGATCGTAGGATGCGATCGCTTGTTCAAATCTGCCTAAATCATCTAACGCAACCCCTCGGCCGTACCAAGCTTCATGGAAATCGGGTTTAAATTCTAAAGCTCGATCGTAGGATGCGATCGCTTCTTCATATCTGCCTAAATTACCTAACGCATTCCCTCGGTTGTACCAAGCTTGATGGTAATCGGGTTTAAATTCTAAAGCTCGATCGTAGGATGCGATCGCTTCTTCCAATCTGCCTAAATCATCTAACGCATTCCCTCGGTTGTTCCAAGCTTGATGGAAATCGGGTTTAATTTCTAAAGCTCGATCGTAGGATGCGATCGCTTGTTCAAATCTGCCTAAATTACCTAACGCAACCCCTCGGTTGTACCAAGCTTCATGCTTATCGGGTTTAATTTCTAAAGCTCGATCGTAGGATGCGATCGCTTGTTCGTATTCTTTTCCCATTGCATGAATTAAGCCTTTTTTATGCAACAATTTAGATGCTTGAACAGGATCGAGAGATGGGGAATCGCTTAAATAGGCTTTAATTTCGGCTAACTTTTCCTGTCGTTGTTGGGGAGTGAATTGCTGATAGGTATCGAGATCGCCGTCTAAATAAACCAGTCTTCTAATTTCTCTTTCCAATATGTCCTTATCCGTCGGAAATTCATAAACTCCCGAATACCAATCAAAAAAATCCGACGCACGACGAATAAAATACCGCAAGGCAAATTCTGGCAATAAGAATACTAAAGTAAAGGGAAATTGCCGCTCAAATCGCTCACGGGATAAGTTTAAATAGCCTAAAATCTTAGGAACTCCGGCCCAGGTTCCCCCATAAACTGGACTTTGACTCGACAAGAAATAGCCTTCACTTTCCGCTTCTTCGTAGCGCAGTAGTGCATTTTCTAAACCGCGCACAAAAAGAATGTTTAGATTGGTATAATTTGGTAGATCGACAATTTTCTCATACAAATTATCGGTTTCTGAATCAAGCTGCAGGACTTGAATATTTTTATTAGGTAAATCTTGACTGATTCCCCGAATAATCTCATCAGCTTGCACGGGAGAACAGCGAACAAAGAGTAAATTAAAGCCATTTTTTCGTCTCAGCGATCGCAGTAATGCTTGATAGGATTCTGCTGCTGTTAGGGGTTGCTCTTCTCGCAATCCTTCAAAATCCGATTCCTGAAAGTTAGTTAAGGGTTTTAATTTTTGGTTTGTCATTATTATATATAGCTGTATTCAGATTTATGAGGTACACTAATTTTCTCACCTGTTCCCTGTTTCCCGCTCCCCATTCATCATTCATAATTCATAATTTATCATTCATAATTCATCATTAAACTCCTTAATTTTGGTAATTAAAGGATGCACATCATACCAACTTTTCAACTCTGCATCTGCATCAAAATAAGCATATTGTAAAATACAACGATTGAATAATAATTTACGATGAGCTTCATCATTTTGAATTTCGTTGGTACGATATACCTTAGCCAGAATTTTCCACTGCTCATGTTCTACTGTTCTCTGATAGACATCTCTAGCTTGAGTTATTGCTCTTTGAGCAGCTTTTGCGGTAATAGGTAAAGCATCCACATGATCTAAAGCGGTTTGCATTAATAAAATTAGGTTTCGTACATGACCTCCAGTCATTAAACATAATCGCTCCAGAACTTCTTGACTTTCAAAAATATCTGTTTCTAGCTTTTTCTTCGGTAAAAATTGCTGCGTTCTTTTCTCAATAATAGCCTTAATTTTTGCCATACCATCAGGATTAATAGTACGATCAAGATTGCGGATCATAATCATCGGTAAAACCATCGGGTCATTATCATAAATATCGCGTAGATCATTGGCCCGATTAGAATAGGCCATTGAAATAGGTATAGTATAAATCAAATGACAATTTAACCCCTTTAATTGATTAGCCCGATCTAAAAAAATCTCATCATGATTAGTTTTATGATCTCGCCGATATATCGGTACAATGCGATCTAAGTTATCAACAATTACCACTAATTTTGTTGAATCATCTAAGACAGTTTTGCTATTATCAATAAACTCATTTAGTGCTGTTAACAGCGTAACAGTATGAGGATTGATTTTATTTCTTATTTCTTGTCTTTGACTGGGAATTGCCCGAATCGCCGCAGACATTTTACCAAAATATTTAATCAATTCTCCCGTTTCTAATTTGACATCTTCCACTTTAATCTCTGTTAAAGCTAAATCAATTAAATCCTGCCAACGAGATTTTATCCAGTTTTTTAAGGGGGTTGAATTAGCCTGTTTTAGTTGTTCTAATAAATGGCGCGTACAGGCAATGAGAATATCTGTATATTGAGCATCTTCTGGATCGATATCGTCTTCATCTGCCGCAAAATAAACAACAAAACAATTTTTTTGCTCTAGATATTTTTTCAGCCGCAATAATTCCGTGGATTTCCCCCCTCCTCGATGTCCTGTGTAGAGTTGATGGGTGTAGTCTGTTGGCAGCGAACGAATAATTTTTCTGCCTAAATCTTGACAGACATCGGCATCCGCTCTCACTGCTTTTAGATCTACATAAAAGGGACTATCGGCAGGTAAAGGAACTGGTTTAAAGACACCAACAAGATTAGCGATCAATTGTTCAGACATAGGCGACTATAGCTTAATTGATGTCATTATTATAACAATACTTATTGACAAGATGTTATACCGAATCCGCTTTTAATATTACGACTAACTCTCGATCGAACTTCAAAAACCCAGTTATGGATTTTTTCCCCACTTTCCTAGGGTTGATTCATGAATCAACCCTACCCTTAATCCCCCCTTGATAAGGGGAGTGCCGATCCCCCCTTAATCCCCCCTTGATAAGGGGAGTGCCGATCCCCCCTTAATCCCCCCTTGATAAGGGGGGAAATATGATAATTTTTAACACCTACCTAGTTAGAATAATCGACTAAACCTAATAAATCCCGATTAATCGGACAAAATAGGGAAATTTGCCCATTCATGGGCCAGAGGAGAGAAAAATTGTCAGACCATCGGGAAAAAGTGACAGGGGAAAAATTTTTCTAGACTGGAGTAGCCAAAAAATCCCAGTCCGGTTAAAATTGATTATCGATCGATTGTGTGAGGAGTCCGACCCCCATGACCAATAAACACACAGCAAGGCTGCTGGGTAGTTACCTGCAGCGCCTGCCTGCTCATAGCTGGCTCATCCTAGTTTTTTGGGCTTTGATTATCGCTCCAGTCCAAGCTGCTGTCGAATTACGCATTGCCATCAGTAAAGGTGTTAGTGCCGTCTCCGTGGGTAGTTCCACCGATGCTGTGGTGAAAGATGGGGCCGGGAGAGTCCTAGGAGAATTGACCGCCATGAATGCCCTCAATGCTAATCCCAGAGGAAAAGCGGTGGGTTTGGCCGATTGGCAGGCCAGTCAATTGATCATCGAACCGGAGAATGATGGTTACGTCTGGATTAATGATCGCTGGTATCGAGGACGCACAAGGATCATTCGGCAAGGTTCTGGGGTGACAGCCCTAAATTTAGTCGATTTAGAGGAATATCTCTATAGTGTCGTCGGTGCGGAGGCGATTCCCTCCTGGCCGCAAGAGGCCTTAAAAGCCCAATCTGTGGCGGCGCGTACCTATGCCCTCTACCAAATGAATACTTCTGGTAATCGCATCTACGATCTCGATACTACCACCCGCACCCAAGTTTATAAGGGTCTAGAAAGCGAGTTTACTAGCACCCACGAGGCGGTTAATGCCACCGCCGGACAAATTATGAGTTTCAACGGCAAACCGATTTTAGCGGTGTTTCACTCCTCCTCCGGGGGTCATACGGAAAATGTCGAAGATGTTTGGAATTCCCCCTTACCCTACCTGCGCGGTGTCGTCGATTACGACCAAGTCGCCCCAGTATTCCAATGGTCAAAAAACTTTAGCGCCGGGGAATTAGGCCGTTTAATCGGTGGTGTTGGTCGTGTGCGATCGCTATCTCCCGAAAGAACCACTCCCCACGGACGGGTGATTAGAATGCGTATAGTGGGCGATCAAGGCTCTAAATTGATCTCTGATACCCAATTACGGCGATTCCTCGAGCTGCGGAGTACCCTATTCACGATTTCAGCTAATAACGGTACTTTTGCCATTAATGGTCGCGGTTTCGGTCATGGGATCGGTTTAAGTCAATGGGGCGCTTTTTCCCTCGCTGACCAAGGGGTGACTTATGACCGCATTCTCAGCCATTATTATCAAAATGCTCGTTTGACTGAAATGCCCAATTAAAAAGGCTGTCAGCCGTTTCCAGTAAACTGATCACTGATAACTGATAACTGATTGTGAGATAATGTCTAATCTCACTTGTAATTTTTGACTTGCATGACCATCGTTACCGAAGCCTTAACCGAGTTGGAACCAGTCATAAAAACTACCTTTACCGTTGAGGAAATTCGCCAACTACTGCCCCATCGTTATCCCTTTGCCCTAGTCGATCGCATTATTGACTATGTACCAGGTAAAAAGGCTGTTGGCCTAAAAAATGTCACGATCAACGAGCCTTTTTTTCCCGGTCATATTCCCAGTCGTCCCTTGATGCCGGGGGTGTTAATTGTGGAATCCATGGCCCAAGTGGGGGGAGTGATTTTGACCCAATTACCTGGGATGAAAGGGAAATTTTTTGCCTTCGCTGGCATTGATAAAACCCGTTTTCGTCGTCCTGTGGTGCCGGGAGATCAATTAATTATGACGGTGGAATTATTATCCTTCAAGATGAATAAAATTGCTAAAATGCAAGGGGAAGCAAGAGTCGATGGGCAATTGGCCGCCCAGGGTGAAATGATGTTTTCTGTCTTTGATTGACCTATGAATTTTGATCGAGATCGTCTCCGACAAGAACTAAATTTATTTGCTATTCTAGGGGCTTTTATTACCAATATTTTCGCTAATATTTTTCCTCTTAAGGGCGAAAATATCGGGGCTATCTCGAATACAGTTTTTCAAGATGTCTTAATTGTTCCCGCTAATTATGCTTTTGCTATCTGGGGATTAATCTATCTGGGTTTAATTAGTCTGGGAATTTACCAAGCTTTGGCTTTTAATAAAACTGAACCACGTTTGCGTCGGTTAGGCTACGAATTAGCCATCGCTAGTGCTTGTCAGATTCTCTGGGTAATTCTCTTTCAATTGCGTTTTTTTACTCTGTCTTTATTGGCAATGCTAGGCATTTTAATTCCTCTCATCCGGCTTTATCTTCGCTTAGAAATTAATCGCTTGATTGTCAATCGTAAACAGGGTTTATTAGTTAATGCTCCTATTAGTATTTATTTCGCTTGGATTAGCGTGGCCACGATTGTCAATGTCGCTTCGGTGCTAGATTGGATCGACTGGCAGCGATGGGGTCTAACTGACCAGATCTGGACGGTAATAATTCTGCTTATCGGGGCGATAATCGCGATTTTAGTCGGTTTAAAAAGAAAAGATCGGGCTTTTATCGGGGTGTTTATCTGGGCTTTTTTGGCGATCGCTGTTAAACAGATTTCTCTGCCTCTAATTGCGATAACAGCGATTATATTAGCGATTACCCTAACTTTTCTGGTTTTTCGTGGCAATTTTCGCCCTCTGAGTCGTTAAAATGCGGGATCACAGCGAATTTCGACGATAAAGCCATCGGGATCGTAGAAGTAAACCCCTCTCCCAGTCGGCCGGGTTACGGGTCCACTAGCAATAGTAATTCCCTGACTTTGTAGCACTTCTAGGGCAAAATCGAAGCATTCCGGGGCAATATCGAAGGCTAAATGGTTGGCACGGGTAAAAGCGATTTCGGGATTGTCGTCGGGAGGGTTTAAATCTGGTTCCCAAAATAGGTCAATTACTGTACCATCGGGGGTGATAAAATTGGCCACTTTTCCCTGGGCAACTAATTCTTTTAAGGTACTGGGAATTTTTTCCCCCACTAATTCCTCTAATCCTAATATTTCCCCATAAAAATGACGAGAGGCATCCATATCTTTGACGTTGAAAGCGATATGATGAACTTTTCGCAGTTGACCGATTTTGAGTTTTTTCGCAGTTACGAAAGGGCTAATAGTCATTTTAGTTATCATTTATCAGTAAAGGATTGGGGGATTTTTCAGTGAACAGTAATCAGTAATCAGTGAAAAGACAGCACTATTAATGTCATTTAATACTCCTCATTTAATACCGTTAACTGATAACTGATAACTGATTGGCGACTTAAGAGTTAATTTTTTGCAATAATTGTCGAATGGATTCGGCATCTTGAGCGTTGGGTAGGAGAGCGAGATAGAAGCCTAAATCCTGTTGCGCTTGGCTGAGTTGTCCAATTTGATAGTAAACTAAACCTCGATCGCGCAGCTCTAGGGGATGATTAGGAATGAGCAAAAGTAGTAGATCTATTGTCCGAATTGTCTGAGACCATTGTTGACGATTCAGGTAAATATATTTTAAATTAGTCAACAAACGTAATAAAATTTGCTGATTGGTAGCAATATTGAGAAAATGTTCTTCTAATTTAACTGGCTGTTGATAAATTTGACTTAATCTTTCTTGACAGTCCTGTTTAAATAGGATTTCACCACCGTGAAAGGGATCGACAAAGATTTCTACTTCCTCGAAATCGGGACGGATAATAAAATGCCCTGGCATACCAATTCCTACCATGGGAAAATCTATCTGTTTGGCAATCTCTAAATAGATAATCGAGAGAGTGAGTGGGATACCAGTGCGGCGATCAATTACGTCATTTAAGTAGCTATTGCGGGGGTCATAGTATTCTTGGGTATTACCGGTAAATTGTAAATCTTCAAACAAATATTGATTGATAACCTTGACTATTTTTAAGGGATATAATCTATCGGGTAGGCGTTTTTTTACCTCGTCAGCCATTAAGTTTATCCTATTTAAATAGTGATCAATCTTGAGACGGGGATATTCAAAATTGGCTATTTGTAGAGCTGCCCGAGCTAGATTTATCTCATGATCAGGATGTTGAATTGTTTCGATGAAGGCCTGGTATAAGAGTTCAAGGGTCATTAGAAAAGGGTATTAATCAGATTATCAACTATTTTAACCGATCCTTCTGGTTTTATCGCTTCTCTTTTCTGATCACTATTAAAGATTCAGCGCTTTAGATGAGCTTTCCCCGGAGGAGTAACGAGAAATCTTGTCAAGGTCTAGATTAACCACCGCTTTTTCTAAAGGGATCGTGCGACAATTTTTAGATTGATCCTGCACTTGATAAACTAATTGATTTGTCCAATCTAAAGCAGTTAACCAACCACTTTGGGGATGATAAACCCCAGTTTCAATGTCTAGCCAACCGCTGCCGCGAGCTAGTTGTCCCGGTTTGACATCAGGAAAGGTAAAGGTTAAAGTATGACCTGTGATAATTAGTTTATCCTTGAAATAGGGTTGGGTCATGGTATGAAATTCGTTTCTAATCCAACAAAACTCCTCGTTTGTTTGCTGTTCAAGGGGATATTCTGGGTGTACTCCCGCATGAACTAACCAAATATCTCCTAGGTCTAAATAAGCGGGTAGGGATTGGAACCAATTGATATGCTCGGCGGGTATATTGTTATTATAACTTAGTAGTGTCGCCGCCCCGCCACTCTCGATCCAACCGTTTAACCATCTTTCAGAAACTTCTTTTCCTGCTAAAGCTTTTAAGAGCATATATTCATGATTTCCTAGGAGACATTGGTAGTTATTTTTGATCACGAAATCCACCACTTCTAAGCTCTGCTCTCCTCGATCAATTAAATCCCCCAGAAAATAAACCTCATCCTCACTATCAGGAGCAACTCGGTTTAATAGTCGCAAAAGTGCCTGAAAATTGCCATGCACATCTCCGATAATAATACGACGCGGTTCTTGAGTTTGTTTCCCTATGTTTCTAAAAAACATACACCCCTCCCTAATCCCTGAGATTGCTACTCTTTTATTGCTAAAAAAGTAGTTTTTATATAGTCTTAATTTTATTATAGGACAAGCTTTTCCCTTTGACAGTCACTCCCTCCTAAGAACCGCCAGAGAAAGGCTGTAATTATTTTGTAAAGTATTTTTACAATCTCTGGACAGAGAGCGGTCGGGTTATGGTACTATTTTTTTATGATCAGTTTTTATATAATTGGACATCAGCACTCATAGCTAAACGCAAAGATTCCCATTATATAAAAAAGTATCTCAAAAAAATGCTCCCTTGTCAAGCATCATCAAAAAAAAACTTTTTTTTTGAGATTATAATAAAAAAAAATTAGTTTTCTGCTGCTATGATAACCCTAATTAACGCTAGAATTCCCGCCCATCAGGATCGACAACAAATAGAGATAAATGCTGCGGGAAAGATCGAGAGAATCACGGAGATGGGGGGAAGGAAAAAAGGGGAAAAGATTATCGATATGGAAGGGGATTGGCTATCCTTAGGAGGAGTAGATTTACAGATCAACGGAGGATTAGGATTAGCATTTCCTGACTTAGAAATAACAGATCTAGAAAAATTAGATAATATTAGCGATTATCTGGGGAATCAAGGAATTGATGGTTATCTTCCCACCCTAGTCACCACGTCCGTGGAGAAATTTCAAAAATCCCTCTCAGTAATTGCCAAATATATCGAAAAACAGCAACAGGAAAATCGATCGAGCGCCCAGGTTTTAGGAGTACATTTAGAGGGACCATTTTTAAACTATGAAAAAAGGGGAGCGCATCCGGGACAATATCTTTTAAACCCAAGTATAGAAACAGTAGATAAAATTTTTGGGGACTACTTATCGATTGTAAAAATTATCACTCTAGCACCAGAATTAGATAGTAGCGGTACGGTGATTAAATACCTAAGCGATCGAGGAATTACCGTCAGTTTAGGACATTCGCAAGCGAGTCAAGAAATAGCCAAAGAAGCCTTTTTACAGGGGGCAAAAATGGTTACTCATGCCTTTAATGCCATGCCTCCTTTACATCATCGTCAACCAGGTTTATTAGGGGAAGCAATTATCAATCGCGATGTATATTGTGGGTTAATTGCCGATGGTCAACACATCCATCCAACCATGATAGAATTATTACTAAAAGCCAGTAATTATCATCAAGGAATTTTCTTAGTTAGTGATGCTTTAGCGCCGATTGGTTTAGGGGATGGTGTCTATCCTTGGGACGAGAGAGAAATTGAAGTCAAACAGGGAACAGCAAGACTTTTTGACGGTACTTTAGCGGGAACAACCTTACCCTTATTACAAGGAGTAGCCAATTTAGTTAACTGGGGAATATGTGATTTAGAAACGGCAATTCTTCTAGCGACAGAATCCCCCAGAAAAGCGATCGGATTAGCTGGTTTATCAGTGGGACAACCTGCCAACTTTTTGCGCTGGCAATCGGCATCAAATTGGGAAAGATTGGATTTCCGTCAGCATTTTGGACTCTAACTGTTGAATGAGGGTATCAAGATCGACTTCGAGGCGATCAAAACATTCAGGAGGGGAAAGATCGGGTTGAAAATAAATCAATTTTACCTGACCATCACCGATAGCGACTATAGCCACTTCTTCGCTGGGATTATAGCGATAAATAATCCCAAGCATCTCTTGAATTTTACAATTAACCTTGCGATTTAATTTCTCTAGGGACTCCCTAGAACAACAGACAAAATGAGGCTGAGGTTTAAGATCGATGCCTAGGGTTTCTTGAGCATCTTCTCCCCATTCCGAGAGTAAACCCCACATTAAACCGGCTAATTCCTGTTGATTTTCTTGCACAAATTGATCTAATTGATAGCGCCATTGATTAGCGGGATCATCGGGTATTGCTTGTTCAAATCTCATCATTAGCCTCTTTTCAGTTATCAGTTATCAGTTATCAGTTATCAGTCATCAGTTATCAGTTATCCGTTATCAGTCCTTAATAAGGGGGGTGCCGATCCCCCCTGCCCCCCTTGATAAGGGGGGTGCCGATAGGCGGGGGGATCCCCCTTAATAAGGGGGGAAAGCTGAGAATTTTTAACACCTACCTACTTATAGACAACTTTTCCTCTAGATAGGGATTGAATAGGGATAGAACTATTCACCTTTTCAGTTAACGACGGTACTCATCACCGCAATCACCGATTAACTGCAATAAATCCCGGGATTTTTCCAAGACATGATCAATTTTTTGATAGTCTTGGGGAGATAATTGAAAATCGAAAATACGGGCATTTTCTGCGATATGTTCAGCAACACCCAAACGCACCCCGATAATTGCTCCAGCTACGGCTTTTTGTTCAAGAACGTAACGCACTGCCACATTAGGAATGGTGACATGATAGGAATCAGCGATCGCTTTAAGAACAGTTAATAATTCTTGGAATAATTGCCAGTTTCCCCAAGCATCGATCATGTTTTTATATTTCCGTAAACTAGCGGTATTGAGACTCATGGCATTGGGTTCAGGATGACCGAGATATTTAGCTCCTAATAAGCCTCCTGCTAGAGTACCATAGGCCAGGAGATAGATGTTATGTTCTTGGCAAAACTGCGCCATTTTGACGAGGGGACGGCGATCAATCAGGGAAAACTGGACTTGATTGGAGACTATTGTAATCCCGGCGCTGAGAATAATTTTTAAATGTTCCGTGTCGAAATTAGTCAAGGCTAGGTGTTTAATTTTGCCTTCCTGTTGTAATTCCCCTAAAAAATATAAGGCATCTAGATAATTTTTATCGCGATAATCCCACCAGTGAAACTGCAATAAATCGAGACTATCCACATCCATGCGACGCAGGGAAATAGCGATATTTTTTGCGACTATTTCCTTAGTCATTTTACCCGGACGGGGAACCCATTTAGTGAAAGCTTGCAGATTATTTAAAGCATCAATACCCCTTTGAGCGACTAATTGACGACGAAATTCACCGATAAAATCTTCAGCCGGACCGTAATGATCGGCCAGATCCCAAGTGGTGAAACCGGCATCTAGATAGGAGAACATACTAGGGATCGCTTTTTGGGGTGCGATCGAACCATGGGTGCCTGAAACTTGCCACATTCCGTTCAAAATACGACAAATTTCCAGATCGGGGGTAAACTGTAAGCGACGAGATTCGGACATGGGGACTTTTCAGTGATCAGTAAACAGTAAACAGTAATCAGTGAAAAGACAGCAGAAAACTGCCATTGAATACTGCTCACTTAATATTCTATTCTCCTACTGACCACTAATCACCGATTACTGATTCAAGACAGATCGATCGTCCCTGTCTGGAAAAACGCAGTCAAGGGGAAGACTTTCGGAAAAATCTCCCCCTGTTTAGGTTTTTGCTGCTCAATTTTTGCCCGGTTAATATTCCACTTCCAATCGCGCTGCGGTGACAGCATCAAAAGCGAAAGCGAGAACTATAGGCATAGGACAAGCGAGGATGACACAGAGAATTAAAGCTGTCACAGTCAATCCAATCGCCATTCCTAACCAAAGTTTTTCGGCAGGGGATAGACCTTTTTGACGCTTAATATTTTGTAACACTTTGGTGGGAATTGGTTCTGGCATGACGGCATTGGGAGGGAATGCCCAATAATTACTGTAGCGTTCGAGAAATAGCTCTGTCCAGCCGTTTTCTTGACACCATTCTTGAATCCATGGTTCGTGAAAGTGTTTCATTGCTTCCCTGTTGACTTTTTCTGGTGATTACTTTAAACATCTCTTGATGCGAACTTCATCCTAGCAAAGCTATCTTAAGGGTCGATCGGATTCAATAAAACTTAATATATGAGTAGTCGGTGGGTAAAATGTATTCTAAGATACAGTGCCAGCGAACGACCAGAACGAACCACAAAGACACAAAGGACACAAAGATCGATCGCTCCTATATAAGTTAAACCGATCACACAAAAGGAAATAATTGTTAAAAAATTTCGGTTCTTGATTCGGTACAGATTGCCTGTAATTTTTGGTCCCAAGTATCGAGGGGAAGGGTATCGAGATAGGCAAAGTCAAAGACAATCCCGATCGAGGGGATAGCTTGCCATTCGGGGGAATGTAGGAGACGATCAAAATAACCTCCCCCGTAACCTAAGCGATAACCTTGGCGATCGCAAGCGACGGCGGGAATTAACAGTAAGTCCACTTCGGTCGGTAAAATGAGAGGAGCGATCGCTGTTGGTTCATAGATGCCATAACGATTTAATTCTAGGGGATCGTCGGCAGTCCAACAGTGCCAAGTCAGGCTATCTCCGTCACAACGGGGAAAACCCCAGCGATGGTGTTGACAAAATAAGGAACTTAAATCCGGCTCTTGACGATAACTGAAGTAAGCGAGAATGGTTTTAGCGTGTTGAAAGAGGGGTAAAGATTGTAAATTTTTGCAAAGTTGCTGACTATTTTCTTGCCAAATATGCTTAGGAAGCGATCGTCTTTGGGCAATTAGTTGTTTGCGTAATTGGGCTTTTTTGGTAGCAGAATCCATAAAATAAAGATAAATAGGAGAGTAAGTAGCTGGTTATAATTAAATTGAAGATGGATCCCCCCTTAATCCCCCCTTAATAAGGGGGGTGTCGATCCCCCCTTAATCCCCCCTTGATAAGGGGGGCATCGGACAGTTTTTAACACCTAACTACTTAGTAAGAACGATGCTAAATCTATTTAACTCGCTTTTTGGGCGTTATAACGAGAATATCAAGGCCAATGTGGAAATTTACACGTGGGCAACTTGTCCCTACTGTATTCGTGCTAAATGGTTGCTGGGTTGGAAAGGGGTAAAATACACCGAATACAAGATTGATGGGGATGAAAGCGCTCGTCAAGCCATGGCCGAACGGTCCAACGGTAAACGCAGTGTACCACAGATTTTTATCAATAATGAACATATCGGTGGTTGTGATGATTTGTATGCTTTGGATGGTCAGAAAAAATTAGATAATTTATTGGCTAAATGTGGGACTATCTAAAGTCTATTGACGAAAAAGCCTATGAGAAACATCGGCAATGGATGCAGTTAGCTTTAAATTTAGCGGCAACTGCGGGGGACAGGGGTGATGTACCTGTGGGAGCGGTTATCGTGGATAAACAGAGCAATTTAATCGCTCAAGGGGCTAATTGCAAGGAAAAACACCATGATCCCACCGCTCACGCTGAAATTCTGGCGATTCGTGCCGCTAGTCAAGTGTTAGGCAATTGGCACTTAAATGATTGTACCCTCTACGTCACCCTCGAACCCTGTCCCATGTGTGCTGGAGCAATCATTCAGGCTAGATTAGGATTATTAGTGTACGGTGCTGACGATCCCAAAACAGGAGTTATCCGCACTGTGGCTAATTTTATTGATAGTCCTTTTTCTAACCATCGTTTACCGGTAATCGCGGGAATTTTAGCCAAGGAATCGGGGGAATTATTACAAACTTGGTTTGAGAAAAAAAGAAATGTTTAAAGGAGTCAGGGAGATAGGAGTCAGGAGTCAGGAGTCAGGAGTTAATCCTACTGTTAAAAGCGGATTGGGTAAGCTGTTGTGCATCTGAATTTGATATTCGTTTTACCTTGTCTCAACTAGAACTTGAATGCGGACTAGCTGATCACTGATCGTAATATGAGAATAGGAAATCGTTAATTTTCCCTCTGTGCTGATGATTGCCGCTTGTCCCTGGTAGGTGATAGTTATCGCATTACTGATCTGGAGTTACTCTGATTTTACCAATAAGGTAGTTGATATGTACGAGAAACAGGATCTACCTGCATTTGACAAAAGATTGCTACTTCTCCCTCCCAATTCATGTATCGAGAGCCAGGCGTTTCTAGAATTAACTCCGTATCTTTAGGATTGCGATAGAATTGGATATTAGGAGTTTCCTTGTCAAATTCATTTTGATAAAACAAAGATGGCAAATTACTTATTTTCTCTGCAATTGACTCTAGATCATATTGACAACTTGTATGTCGAATCGAACCTGGATACGGCAAGTCTATTGTCTCGACGTGATGTACGGTTTTTACGATAGCTTTCTTTAAATGACGACCGATTCGATATAAATTGGCAAAATGATAACGCAAATCACGGTTTAAAGAAATAGCCGATTTTCCATTCGGATGAATTTCGATATCGGGTCCGATATTGCCATTAGGATGAACTCCTTCCAAGAAATATCCTACGATACGAGCATCTCTGGGAAAAATTTGAATTTTTTTCCTGATCGGCTTTGTGACTATTCTGCGATCCCGTGAGTAAATTACGATAGAACGTAATTGACCGCCATTATGCTTGATTTTATTAACAATAGGGGACAATAAGTTTTTATAATCTTTAATATTTTCAAAGTCTTTTTTTGCAGGATTTTTAGCCTTATCTAGCCACTTATCATTATATTTGACTTGATTGGAACTATCATAAGGATGGAGAACCTTAAGAATACGGTAGCAATCATCAATATGAGCCATTAAAGCCTCTAGTAATTCTTTTTGTAAGATAGGCAGTTTCGCTAATGAATAATCGAGACGACCTTCAGCATCAAATAAAGCATGATTTATTCGCTCTATTTCATCTAAAATTTCAGCCAATGCTTTCATAACTCTCTGTATTGATAGATCGTAAATAGAAAGTGGATGACGTTCAATATGGGCTTTATGATAATCGATATTTTCTGGAAGAGATTTTAAATAATTGAAGGCTTCAGGATACAAGTTTCCATCTCTATAGGTTTTACGTTCAATTTTCATTGATATGTAAGCAAGTCAGTTGTGTTATCTATGTATTATAGACCCAAGAAAACCCCACAAAAAGCCATGAGAAGCGATCGCCTATTCAGACGGATTTAGGTGTTGACTGTTGGGTTTCCCTTTCCCCTAAAATTGAGAGGTTTTCTTTAACCCATTGATTCGCTCAAACCAACCGACGGACTCTCTTGTAGCGACTGTCTTGATTGTCAAGGGGTAACTCAAAAAACAATCAAGGAGTTGCTGTCGAACCTAAAATCTCAAGCCAGAAAAAAGCGCAGCAAAAACTAAGTCGCTCAGGTTAAACCAAAGCAAGCGCAACCCTTGATCAGA